>DLKD01000055.1 GCA_002477755.1 Gordonia sp. UBA7599 | reverse complement strand
GAACAGGGCATCACGATCGACGTCGCCTATCGGTTCTTCTCCACCGAGCACCGCAGTTACGTGCTGGCCGACACCCCGGGCCACGAGCGCTACACCCGCAACACCTTCACCGGCGCCTCCAACGCCCACGTCGCCGTCGTCCTCGTTGACGCCCGCTACGGCGTCCAGCGGCAGACGCGGCGTCATGCGCGGATCGCTGCGCTCGTCGGGGTGCCGCACGTCGTCGCCGCGGTCAACAAGATCGACCTGGTCGATTTCTCGCAGGAGCGATTCGCGCAGTTGCGTGCCGAGCTCGACGAGCTGGCGCTGCAGGTCGGCATCGGTGAGATCGATGCGATCCCCGTCGCTGCGAAGTCCGGTGACAACGTCGTGCGCCGCTCGGCGTCGACCCCCTGGTACGACGGTCCGACGCTGCTGGAGTACCTCGAAGGTGTGGAACTGGCCGCCCCGTCGCCGCAGCAGCGGGAGCTGCGGCTGCCGGTGCAGTACGCGTCGCGGCCCAGCGAGACCCATCGCCGCAACTACAGCGGTCGGATCATTGCCGGCACGATCGCCGTCGGCGACGAGGTCGCGATCCTCCCGTCGGGCAGTCGTAGCACCGTCGTGGCGCTCGACACCCTTGATGGCAGTCGAGACACCGGTGTCGCGGGTCTCTCGGTGTCGGTCGAATTGGCCGACGAGATCGACGTGGCGCGCGGCGACGTCATCGTCAGCGCCGTCGACGACGCGCATCTGCCCGTCGTGGCCCGCGAGCTGGAGGCGACGCTGTGCTGGCTCGCCGAGAAGCCACTGCGGGCGGGCGATCGCGTCGCGCTGAAACACGGCACGACGACCGTCCGCGCGACCGTACAGTCGCTGGACCGCCGACTCGACCCCGACAGCCTGATCGAGCAGGTCGGACCCGGTGAGCTGGTCCTCAACGACATCGGAACGGTCACCCTGCGCACGTCGTCGGTGGTGCTGGCCGACCGCTACGCGGAGAACCGCGACGGCGGGGCATTCATCCTCATCGACGAGGCCTCCAACGAGACCGTCGCCGCGGGCACGATCGGCCGGGCCCGTGAAGTCGTGCCCGGAACGGCGACGCGCAACGACATCAAGTGGCACCCGAGTTCGCTGGCGCGCGACGAACGGTGGCGCAAGACCGGCCAGCGCGGTGCGACAGTCTGGTTGACGGGCCTGCCCGCGTCGGGGAAGTCGACCGTCGCCGTCGTGCTGGAGCGGCTGCTGGTCTCGCGCGGTCGGGTGGCGTATCTCATCGACGGGGACAACATCCGCCACGGCATCTCCGACGACCTCGGGTTCTCCCCGGGTGACCGCGCGGAGAACATCCGCCGCGTCGGGCACCTGGCGCGACTGTTCGCCGACGCCGGCGTGATCGCCGTCGCGTCGATGGTGTCGCCGCTGCGGTCGGATCGGGAAATCGCCCGCGAACTGAGCGACGCCGCCGGGCTGGAGTTCATCGAGGTCCACGTTTCGACGCCGGTCGGTGAGTGTGAACGCCGTGATCCCAAGGGCCTGTACCGACGGGCACGGGAGGGGTCGCTGCGCGGGCTAACCGGCGTCGACGCCCCCTACGAGCGGCCGCTCGATCCGGATCTGCGGTTCGACACCACCGACGCCGACGCGGAGGAATTGGCCGGGCGGATCGTCGAGATACTGGTGGAGCGCGGCATCGTCTGAGCCCTAGACTCGCGAACGTGGATCCTTTCCTCGCTCCCGACGGCGAGCCCCGCTGCGGATGGGCCGGCGGCGCGCCGGAGATGCTGGCGTATCACGACGCCGAGTGGGGTTTTCCAGTCGGCGACGACATCCGGCTGTTCGAGAAGATCTGCCTCGAGGGTTTTCAGTCCGGACTGAGTTGGCGCACCATCCTCAACAAGCGGGACAACTTCCGGAAGGCGTTCGCGGGCTTCGACTTCCACGAGCTCGCGCAGTTCGACGAGCACGACGTGGAGCGCCTCCTCGGCGACACCGGCATCATCCGCCACCGCGGCAAGATCGAGGCGGCTATCAACAACGCGCGCCGCGCCGTGCAGATGCAGGCCGACGAGGGATCGGTCGCCGCCTATATCTGGCGGTTCGAACCAGGGCCCGGGGAGATCGGTATCCCGCAGTCCAAAGCGCAATCGGCAACGTCGGTCGCGCTGTCGAAGGACCTGCGCAAACGGGGCTGGAAGTTCGTCGGGCCGACCACCGCGTTCGCCTTCATGCAGTCGATGGGCCTGGTCAACGACCACCAGCACGAGTGCATCACCCGCCCCGCCGTCGAATCGGCGCGGCGGGCGTTCACCCGACCGAGCTGACGAGCGGATCTGGGCCCCGATCAGCCCACCCGGAAGCGTTTGACGCGACTCGTCGCTCCGCTGATCAGTTCGACGCGGCTCTTGGGAACACCGAAATGTTTGGCGAGTAGCGCGCCAACCGCTTTGGTGGCCTTGCCTTCTGTGGCCGGTTCGCGGACGTACACGGTCAGCGCGCCATCGTCGCCGACCTCGACCAGCGGCCCTTTGCGGCTGTTGGGTTTGACCGTCACCACCACGGTTTCGCTCACCAGCGCACTGTAGACGGCGGCGCGCGCAAAGGAATTGTTCCGAATAGGTGCCTGCACCGGGCAACAGTGGCACATTAGGTGTGACTACAGACGCTTCCTGAATTGGAGGGGGCAATCATGGTCACCCCGATGGACACCCGCTCGGCCCCGACCGACGACTTTTCCGGCCGCTTGATCGACGACGGGGCCCAGCTGCTCCGCGGCCCCGGTCTGCGGCCGAAGGTGATGCGCGAGTTCCGGCTGCACCTGGGCAGCCCGTTCCTCAGCCTGTTCCCCGCGGCGATGTTCGACCAGGTGGCCGTCGTCGAGGTGGCCGCCGCCGTGGATGCGACCGGGCGGTTCGCGGAGAACTTCGCCGACCGGGGGGTGCGTAGCCTCTTCAGTTCGATCGGCGGGGTCGTGGGCGATCCCGCGCAGCGGGCGGAATCGGCGCGATGGCTCAAGCAGATGCATCGCGAGGTGCACGGCAACGGCCGCGGCTACTACTCCGACGTGCGCTACAGTGCCCTGAACCCGGAGCTGTGGACGTGGATCGCCAACAGCGGGCACCGATTCATCATGGTGACCTTCCCGCTGTGCACCGGGATCATCCCGACGTCGGCCGAGAAAGACGCGATGTACCGGTTCCTGCGCTACAACGCTGCCGACCTCGAGCTGCGCAGCAGCTCGGGGAAGCTGGCGACAACATGGGCCGAATTCGAGAAGCAGTACAACGCGATCGCGGAGACTAGGGTGTCGTCGAGCCCATTCCTGCGCGACCAGTACGCCGGGCTGACGAAGCTGCCGCTGCCGACCCTGGGGATGTCGCGGGCGTCGCGGTCGGCGATGACGCCGTTCTGGAAACTGATCCGCGGGTACGGCGGCCACCTCATCCAGCTGTGTTCGTACATGACGATGCACCCCGCGGTCGCCGAGGCGGTTGGCTACCGGCCCTCGCGCGCCGCGGAGGCAGAGTTCCGGGTCATTGTCGCGGCGATGCGCCTGCTGTGGCGGACCCTTCCGGAGAAGGCACGGACCGACTCGATGATCTACGAACGACTTCAACTGGAGCAGATGGAGCTTGACGGGCAGACCACCGGCGCCGCCTACTGCGACCGTCGCGCGCGGTTCGAAGAGCGCCGCAGGCGGATCATCGCCTACGGCGAGCGCTACAAGCTGGATTCCTTCGGCGTGCCGGAATCGCGCGGCGGCTGCCCGGTCGGCCGCTAGGCGAGCCGCAACAGGAGTTTCGACACCGGGCACTAGGCCCGGTAGGCCGCGAGGAAGGTCGTGATCGCCGCCTCGAGCCGTGCGGTGAATCGGCAGGCGGCTGAGGTTCGCGGCGTGTTTCGCAGTCGACGCGCGCAACCGGGCTTCGGCCACGGTCCACTGGCCTACGCTGGGACGATGATGGGCAGACGCGCATACCTATTCCTCCTCACGGTGGTCGCGGTGGTTGTCGCGGCGGCGTGCTCGACCTCGACGTCGTCCACGACTGGGACGTCGTCCGCGACTAGTACGCGCATCGAGGTCGCGCCGGCGTATACGCCGGTCGTGGTCGCCCAGCTCGGTGCGCCGACCTTCCCGTTCAAGGGATCCGACGGCAAGTTCCACATCGCCTACGACCTCGGGCTGACGAATGCCGCGTCGATCCCCGCCACCATCGAATCCATCGACGTTGTCGACGCGGACAACCGCGACCGCGTCCTCGCCTCCCTCTCGAGCAAGGTACTGGTCGATCCCGCGTGCACGTACGGCGACTGCAACCGCCTGCGCCGCCTGCCGTCGTCACCGACGGACTCGACGGTTATCGGGCCGCAGGAGACGCGCGGTCTGCTCGTCGGGATTGTGCTGGACAGTCTCGACGACGCTCCGAAGGCCGTGCTGCACCGGCTGCGGCTGCGCGGTGCGGCGAATCCCGGTTCGGCGGCACCCACCCCGATGACCTATCTCGCCGGCCCGGTGAACGTGTCGGCGGGGACGCCGCGCGTGATCGCGCCGCCGGTCGCCGGGACGAACTGGGTGGCGATGAACGGTTGCTGCGGCATCGGCACGGCGCACGTCTCCGCGCTGGCCCCGTTCAGCGGGAAGCTGCAGAACACGCAGCGCTTTGCGATCGATTGGATGCGGACCAATGACGACGGTGAGTTCGTCACCGGCGACAAGACCCGCAATGAGAGCTACGCCGGATACGGCCAGGAGATCCGTGCCGTCGCCGACGGCACGATCACCTCGACGCTCGACGTCTTGGAGCCGAACAAGCCCGGCATCCTCCCGGCGTCGGACCCCGAGCTCGCGAAGAAGATCACCGTCGAGACCGTCGACGGGAACAACATCATCCAGGACCTCGGGGGCGGCGTCTGGGCGGCGTACGCGCACCTGCAGAAGGGGTCGTTGCTCGTGAAACCTGGTGACAAGGTGAAGGCCGGACAGGTCATCGCGCGCCTGGGTAACACCGGCAATTCCAACGCCCCGCACCTGCACTTCCAGTTGATGAACGGCCCGGGCCTCGTCGGGTCTGACGGGATCCCCTATGTGATCGGGGAGTTCGGCTACGCCGGGTTCGTCGCCCACCGCAAAGTGGAGGAGATGGACGACTTCGCGTCGGGCCGATTCTTCGACGACCATCTGGTGACCCCGCAGCCGCGGCGCGACGAGCTACCGCTGGACGGTGTGATCGTCGACTTCGCGAAGTAGTCCGCCACGGACGGTGTCCTCGTCGTCGACTGTGGCCGGTGGGGCGGGGTCGACGACCGCCCGCGCGTCGTCATCGTCGACGGCGCTGTGGCGCGCTCCGCGGAGCAGGAAGGCGGCAGCGACGGCGGCAAGGGCGGTGACGGTGATGGCCGCCCAGACGGCTCCACGCAGCCCGTCGGTGAACACCTGCTGCACCGCGTCGCGCGTCGCCTCGGCGATCGGGCCCGGGGCGCGGGCGGCGGTCTGCACCCCGGCCATCACCGATTCGCTTGCGGTCTGCGCGACATCGCGGGGCACGCCGAGCGCAGTGAGACGGTCGATCACGCCGCTGGCGTAGACCGAGGTCAGGATCGAGCCGAGGACGGCGACGCCGAGGGTGCCGCCGACCTCGCGCGTGGTGTCGTTGACTGCGGCCCCCGCGCCGGCCTGCTCGGGCGAAAGAGCATCCATGACCAGCTGCGTGCACGGGCCGGAGATGAAGGCGAGGCCGGTCGCCATCAGCGACATCGACCAGATGATGAGGCTCCAGTAGCCCGACGACGGTGTGGCCACCTCGACGACGGCGAAGCCGGCCGACATCAACAGGGCGCCGGTGATGGCCACCGGTCGGGGGCCGAAGCGGTGGGACAGCGCCATGGCGACGGGGGAGAACACGGCCATGACGAGCGCGAACGGCAGCGTCCACAGCCCGGCCTCCAGCGGCCCATACCCTTTGACGGCCTGGAAGTACTGGGTGATCAGGAAGATGAACCCGAACAGGGCGAAGAACGCGACGCTGATCATTCCCGCCGCGGTGGCGAAGTACCGGTTGCTGAACAGGCGCACGTCGAGGATCGGGTAGTCGACGGCGAGTTGGCGGCGGACGAACAGCCCGAGGACGAGCACGGCCGCGACGATGCCGCCGATGGTGCGGGCGCTGCTCCACCCGAAGTGTGGGCCCTCGATGACCGAGTAGGTCAGCGCGACGAGGCCGGCCGATGATCGACAGCGCGAGCCCGACGAAGTCGAACCGGTTGACCGCGTCGGGTCGCGTTCCGGGCACGACCAGAAGGATCGTCGTGACGGCGACGACACCGACCGGCAGGTTGATCCAGAAGACTGACGACCACGAATAGTGCTCGAGCAACCAACCGCCCAGTACCGGACCGATGGCGACCGCGATGCCGGACGTTGCGGCCCAGATGCCGATCGCGGCAGCGCGCAGCGTGCCCTGGGGAAAGACGACGGTAATGATCGCCAGAGTCGCAGGGAAGACGAGGGCGGCGAACAGCCCGAGCACTGCGCGGGCGGTGATGAGCTGTCCGAGCGACTGCGACAGGGCGGCGAGCACCGAGACGGCGGTGAAGCCGACAATGCCGGTGACCAGCATGCGGCGGTGGCCGAAGCGGTCGCCGAGGTAGCCGCCGGTCAGCAGTAGGCCGGCGAAGACGAGCGTGTAGGCGTCGACGATCCACTGGAGGCCGGAGATTCCGGCGTTCAGGTCGCGGGCCATGGTCGGCAGTGCGACGTTGACGATCGTGTTGTCGACCATCACCAACAATTCGGCGAAGCAGAGGGCGGCGAGTGCCCACCAGCGGTTGCGCATGGCAATCCTCCTTCGGGGTCGGGCGAGAGGACCCGGGAGTGGAACGCTGCTCTAATAGTATAGAACAATATGCTACCTAAGAAGAACACTGTTCTAGTAGGATGTCAATATGTCGTCGCCGAAGACCCGGACCCGGACCGCTGCCGCCGATGTTCGCGACCAACTCCTCGTCGCGGGGCGGCGCATCCTCGAGCGCGACGGCGAGACCGGGTTGACGGTGCGTGCCGTCGCCGCCGAGGCCGGCGTCGCGCCGATGGGCGTGTACAACCACTTCGACGGCAAGGAGGGCCTGCTCGACGCGGTGGTCACCGACGGATTCGCCGAGTTCGGACGCGCGATCGCGGCCACCGACGATGATGCGACCGCAAGGCTGCTCGCCAGCGGCCTCGGCTACCGCGCCTTCGCGCTCGCCAATCCGGTGCTCTACTCGCTGATGTTCTCCAGCAGGTGCCGGCCCGACGACGAGACGGCGGCGCGGGCCTTCGAGGTCCTCGTCGACATCATCCGGTATGCCCAGGTCGGCGGCCTTCTCAAGCCGGGCGACGCGGAGGGGTTGGCGTTGCAAGTGTGGTCGTGCGTACACGGCGCCGTCGCCCTCGAATTGTCGGGAGCACTACCGCCGGGCGCCGATGCGACGGCCGTCTACGAGGATGTGCTGCGGCTGGTCACCGCAGGTCTCGGCGCGTAGCGCTCAGCGACCGCCGACGGTCCCACCCGTGCCGGCCCGCTGGACGGTGTTGATGAACGCCCGCTGGTTCTTGTTGTTGGCGTAGTCCTTGACCGCGGCGTAGAGCGCCTCTTGGAACGCGGTGTTCATCAGCTCCCCGTGGGCCATCGACAGCAGGACGGTGTCGCGCCAGAGTGCGGCCGACGCCCCGCGCTGATAGTCCGAGAGGGTCGCGGCGCTGACGTCTCGGCGCACCGGAACTGAGCCCTTGACCTTCGTGAACGCGAGCATGGTTGCCGGGTCGGCGACGGTCTCCAGGAACTTCAGCGCGTTCACTCCGTTGCGCGCCTGCTTTGCAGCGACGAAGGTGTCGACGATCGCCAGGTAGTTGCCCTCGGTCCCGGGGAACGGTGCATACCCGAATTGCTGACCGTCGACGGCCCCCGCGGCGACCAGTTCGCCGTAGGCCGAGTCGTTCATCGTGAGATAGCCGCATTCGCCGCGGGCGAGTTTGCGCACCGCGTCGTTCCACCGGGTCTGACCGGCGGCCGGGTCGGCTTGCGCGATGTAGCTGCCGAAGTAATCCAGCGCCTTGGACACGTCGGGCCCGCCCCAGTCGAACCGGTCGTCGGCGATCCGCTTCCAACCGTCGGCCCCGACGACCCCGAGCAGCGTGTTCTCGAACAGCTCGACTCGGGTGAACGCATCGTCGGCTCCGAGGCACAGTGCCGTGGTGCCCGCGCCGGCGACCTTCGCCAGGTCGGCCACTAGCCGGTCCTGGGTGTAACCGGGGCCCGGAGGTGCGACGCCGGCTTTGGCGAGAACGTTGCGGTTGAACCACAGGTTGTTGCCGCGGTGGGCACCGGTGGGCATCGCCCACGGCTTGCCGTCGCGCATCAGCGACGCGCGGATCGCGTCGGGCAGTTCGGGCCCGATTCCGGTGGCCGTGAACACCGACTCGATCGAGACGATGCGCCGTGCGGCCGCCCAACTGTCCACGGCCGCGCCGGTGAGACTCTGCCACAGATCCGGCGGATTGTTCGCGGCCAGACGCTCGGCCAGGGCGACTTGGGCGTTCCCACCGCCGCCGCCCACGACGGAGGCGTTGATGAGTTTGACGCCGGGGTTCTTCGCCTCGAAGGCATCGGCGAGCACTGCGAATGCGGGGCGCTCGGACTCCGATGACCACCACGACAGCACCTCGACCTTGTCGGTCGGATCGGCGTAGTTCCCGTCGCCACCCGAACAGCCGGCGAGGAGTACCGCGCTGGCGAGCACCGTCAGAGTCTTGCGAAACCTCACGCGACTGCCTCCTCGGTCGTGTGCTGGTGTTGCGGGGTGCGCAGGTCGTAAACCGCGTACGCGGCGACGACGGCAAAACAGAATGCCGGGACGAGGAACGACACCGCCGCGCTTGTGCTGTCGAGGATCCGACCTTGGATCATCGGGACGATCGCTCCGCCGACGATCGCCATGACGAGCCCGGCCGCACCGAACTTGGTTGCCGGGCCGAGGCCCTGCAGCGCGACGCCGTAGATGGTCGGAAACATCAGCGAGAGACAGAAGGAGATGGCGACGACTGCCGCGACGCCGAGCGCGTTCGGGGAGACGACCGCGAAGAGCGCGAGCCCGACCGCGGCGACGGCGAGGACCGCCATCACCTTCGTGGCCCGGACCCGTCCGATCAACCACGTCATCAAGAAGCGCCCCACGAGGAAGATGATGAGACTGATCTGCAGGAGGTAGGCGCCGAGCTTCAGCGACCCGTCGAGCGACTGTTGGACGTACTGGATGATGTATGTCCAGGTGCAGACCTGACCGGCGATGTTGAAGAACTGGGCGACGACGCCGAAGACGTAGCGACGGTTGCCCAGCAATATCTTCGGGATGCTCTTCCCCTCGAGATCGCCTTCGGGAAATTCTTCGACGATCTTCGGCGCCCGGTTGATGGCGATGCTGACCGCGATCGCGATCAGCAGAAAGCCCAGGCCGAGGTATGGTCCCATGACCGCGCCGAGCTGGCCGGCGCGGACGGTGCGCGCCTCGGCGTCGGAGAGATTCGCCCGGTTCACCGGCTCACTGAGCTTCGGCATGATGAACAAGGCGGCCATCAGGACGCCGATGTTGGTCCCGACGGGGTTGAACGCTTGCGCGAAGTTGAGCCGCCGTGTTGCCGTCTCCTCGGGGCCCAGTGAGAGCACGTACGGATTGGCCGACGTCTCCAGGATGGAGCAACCCGCGGCGATGAGGAACAGGGCGACGAGGAAGGCGGCGAACGTCATGATGTGCGCGGCCGGGTAGAACGCGAACGCCCCGATTGCCGCCAGCAGTAGCCCCGAGAGCAGACCGACCTTGTAGCCGAAGCGCTCATTGAGGAATGCGGCGGGCAATGCGAGCAGGAAGTACGCCCCGAAGTAGGCGAACTGGACGAGCGACGCCTGGAACGTGCTCATGTCGAAGATCTGCTTGAACCCGGCCACCATCGGTGTGGTGAGGTCCGCGGCGATGCCCCATGCCGTGAAACACAGGATCAGTGCGACGAAGAGGACCCACTGGCCTTTGCCGACGAGGCCGGGTTTCGTTGCTGTCGGGGCCGTCAGAGCTTCTGTGGTCTGAGTCACACTTGAACGTTAACGCTGCCTGCTCGGCGTGGCAACGGATTCGACGGTCACATCGGCGCGATGGGTTGGGGCTGGTCTTGTGCCGCCGATGACTCCGGGTCGTTTGTCAGGCTCTGGGCGTAGGCGACGCCCAGGACCAGCAGCAGGATCCCGGCGACCAAGAACGCGATGACGCGCAGGAAGCCGGCGAGCGCGGCGAGATCGAAGAGGAACAGCTTGGCGACTGCCGCGGTGATCAGGGCGAGGCCGGCGGTGAGTGCGACTGTGCGCGTCGAACCGGCAAGACGTCGGGCCCACAACAGTGCGGCGGCAGCGGTGCCGAACCAGATGAGTGTCGCGGCGGTGTGTCCGGCGCGGAACCCGTCGACCGATCCGCCGGTCACCAGCTCTGCGATCGTCACGCACAGGGCGGTCACGAGCGCCAGGTCGACGAGTCCGCCGACGATCCATAGACGGTCTGCGGTGGCCGGGAACTCACGGTCCCATGCCCACGTGAGCAGGGTCGTCGCGAACAGGGCGAGTACGACGCCGACGGCGATGCCCAATCGGACGTTCGTGGGGAGGCCGGTGTGCGCGAGCAACTGCTCGAGACCACGGTCGTGGACCAGGGCGAGCAACCCAGCGGCCGTGCCGACCGTGCCGATGATGAGGAGGACCCGGCGCAGATCGCCGGCGAACAGAGCGGCGACGGTGACCACGAGCGCGGTGGCGAGCCCGGCGGGGACGAGGAACGTCGGGTCGACCGCGACGAGGACGGCCAGTGCGAGCAAAACGGCGGCGGCCGTGACCCAGATCGCGCGAGCGGCCAGCGGAATCCCCCGGTGGTGGACGGTGGCGAACGCGGCGATGACGAAGAGCAACGCTCCGACGGCCGGCGTCACACTCGCCAGCGACGCGGGCAGCGTCCAACCGGCACCGAGCAGCGCCACGGCCGAGCCGGTCGAGGCCAGGGCGATCAGCTCCTTGGCCTTGCTCGTCGGAAGTAGCAGGACTGCTGATCCGACTGCCAGCGCCACGTTGAGGACAAGCGCCGTTGAGAGGAACCAGTCGGAAATCGTGATTAGGGGAGTCACGGCGATGAGGAGCGGGAG
Source organism: Gordonia sp. UBA7599 (assembly GCA_002477755.1). Classification (GTDB taxonomy): domain Bacteria; phylum Actinomycetota; class Actinomycetes; order Mycobacteriales; family Mycobacteriaceae; genus Gordonia. Next base: position 7,121 of record DLKD01000055.1, on the reverse strand, counting down.
CGTCGTCGCAGCGGTGTTGACGACGAACAGTGCGGTCCAGTCGCGGCCGACTTGAAGCCACAGCGTGGCGCCCGCGTAGACGAGCAGGAAGGCGATCAACGTGGCGTCGACCCCGTCGGCGACGATCGGCGCGAACGCCAGTAGTGGCACCGACACCAGCAGGCCCAGGGCCTGGCTGTTCCAGCGGTGTGCGAACCAGAAGCCACCCCCGGCGACGGCGGCTCCGAGGAGGAGCGCGGCGGCGACGGGCAGCCAATGGTAGATCGACGTAGCGGCGAGCACGTCGAACAATGCGGCGGCGATACCGGTGGCCACGAGGGCGATCGCGCCGGAGCGCTTGGCTTCGCGTCGGCCGATATACGCCCCGGCCCCGACCAGCGCGAGAGCGAACAGCGCACCACCGACGACGCGGATCTCCGGTCGCAGCAACCCGGCTTGGGCGGCGAGGATCAGCAACATCACGACGCCGATAAGCGTGATGCCGACGCCGACGGCCGCGAGGACGCGCCCGACCAACCCACGCTCCGCGGCGGCGGCGAGGCGCTCCGACAGCGGCGTCGGCGGTGTGCTCGGACGCGGTGGAACGGGCGGGCGCACAGGCCGTCCCTGGGGCGGCGGCGCATAGGGGGGCGGCGGGTACGCCGGCCGGGCCGGATAGGGCATCGCGCGGGGTGGAACAGTGGGCGTTGCCGCCGGGAGGGGTGGGACAGGGTGCGGGGCGGTTGGGAGCGGCGGAGCCGGGTTCGCCGGTGCGGCGGATCCGGCCGGGGGCGCGGTCAGCGCGGCGAATTCCGAGGAGACCGCGGAGAGCCGTTCGGACAGGCTGTGCAGCTCGGCGCCGAGGCGGGCGGCGTGTTCTGAGTCGAGGATTTCAGTCATACGTCAACCGTCCACCGTCGGACGAGTCGGTACCTCCGCAGAACTACTCAGACGCGCCCGTACGGTGGGCGTCATGGCCATGGCACCCACAACACGGCGCGGGAGTTCTGCGCTCGTCCCGTCGGTCCCACGGATCCTGGTGCTGGTGGCGGCACTCGGCGCGACGACGGTACTAACCGTCGTTCTCGGTGTCGCCGATCCCGACGCACCGATGTCGTATCCGAGCCGGTTCCTCATTTGGAACCTCTTCCTGGCGTGGATCCCGCTTGTCGCGGCGCTCGGCTTCGCTGTGGTGCGGAGCCGGCTCACCGTCGAGTTCGGTGCCGTGTTCGGCTGGCTGGTCATGGCAGCGACGGTCGCGCTCTGTGCGATCGGAGTGGCGATCGGGCGCTTCCAACGGTGGAACTCGTGGGATCTGGTCAACCGGCCCGACGAAGTCGTGTCGGCCACGCTGGGTTGGGTGGCCAACCCGTTCTCCTCGGTGCAGTCGACGGGGGTCGGGATCGCCGTCGCGGCTTCCTGGCCTTCGCCTACCTCACGATGTGGGGTTATGAGGCCATCGGCGTCGCGGGTCCTCGAAGCGCCCGGCCCGGCGAAGGGCCGCATGTAGACTTTCGACGATAAGAATGCGGTTAAGGCGCGAGGCTTGGTGAGGGGCGCAACGGGTGGTCGAATCGACACAGAACGATGGTGTGTGCCCTGACGATTCCGATCGCACCCAGATGCTGACCCTCATTGCCGAGGTCGGGGATGCGCTGAACAGGTCGTCGTACCCCAACCCGGAGACGGCGAAGGTGATCCGGGAGATCTGCGACGCCTACGACTACGACATCTCCGCCGAAGTCTTCCCGACTTATGTCTTGGCGCTCGACCAAAAGGAGGGCCTGACCGAGCTGGTGAAGACCGGCTCGTCGTTCCGGTTTGACCAGGTCGCCGACACCGAGACGCTTGTGCACCGGTTGCGCCTGGCGGAGCTGCCCGTCGGGGAGGCCCTCGAGCATCTCCGCGCTATCGTCAATGCCAAGCCGCCGCTCAACCCGGTCGTGCGGATCATCGGGTACATGCTCATGGCGTTGGGATTCGCTCTGTGCTTCCGCATGAGTTTCGCCGCATCTATTGCCGCGGTCCTCATTGCGATTCCGATTGGTGCGATTTCCCTGTGGGGCAGCGTAAAGGGCACTCTCGCCGCGCTGATGCCGGTGTTGCTGACCTTTATCTCCGCCCTGGTCCTTGCGCTATGGGCGGTGCACGAGGGGTTCCCGGACCCCGTCCGCGTGGCGGTGATCCCGGTGCTCACCCTGATCCCGGGCGCCGCCCTGACGACGGCGCTGATCGAACTCACCGCCGGGGCGATGATCTCCGGTTCTGCGCGCCTGGTCTATGCGCTGGTGGTACTGCTGTCGATGGCCTTCGGCTTGGCCCTGGCCATCGATCTGGCTGGCATGACCTCGGAGAACTTGCAAGACCTCACCACCACGCAGGCGCCGTGGTGGGTGTTGTGGATTGCGCCGCCCATATACGGGCTGGGAAACATCCTGTATTTCTGTACCCCCAGACGCGTGTGGTTCTGGCTCGTCGTCGTCGCGTTCGGAGCTTTCTGGTTCAACCAGGTTCTGGAGCACGCCATGCACCCGCAGTTCGCCGGTGGGGTATCACTCGGTGTTGCACTACTCGCCGCCTGGGCGATCAACGCGCACGTGAAGGGTAATCCCAGCGTCTTGGTCATGTTCTTGCCGACGTTTTGGCTGCTGGTCCCGGGGTCGATGGGATTCGTCGCGATCAGTGGTGCCATCACCGAGGACAAGGAACTGTCGAGTCTGGGTGGCAGCGCGGCGCTGTCGCTGCTGAGCATGGCGATCTGCATGATGATTGCGAGCGTCCTCGCTCCGATGGTCACCACGCGGTACAAGGGCGCGCTACCGGCGTAGTCAGGCCGACCTAGTCGTTCGAGACGTACCTTTCGGCAGGAGGACAGATGAGACGTCTTAGTCCGGTCGCCACCGCAGCCACCGATCCTGGCCCGGTGGAGTTGCGCGCGCGCGAAACGTCGAGTTCGAGTGGTCGCGCACGCCGTTGCACTGGCTCCCCGGCCACCCCTACGCCTCGCACGTTGTCACGGCGCTCAATCTGCTTCTCCCCGAGGGCGAGCGCTGGTTCGTGCGCACTTTCAACGAGGCGCTGCCGCTGGTCGCCGACGAGCGGCTGGCCGCCACGATGCGCGGTTTCATCGGGCAGGAGGCCGTGCACGCAAAGTCCCACGACAAGGTGCTGTGGACCTTCATTGACGCTCACGGCATCGATCCGCGGCCGTACCAGCTCCAGATGGAGTGGGTGTTCCGCAGGATCCTCGGCCCGAGCCGATCCGGTTCCGCGAGAGCGCAGTGCAAACACCTCGTCGAACGATTGTGGCTGATCGCCGCCATCGAGCACTACACCGCTGAACTCGGCGATTTCGCCCTCAATTGCTCGTGGGCGTCGTTGGGCGGCGATCCAGAAATGGTCGATCTGTTCTGCTGGCACGCCGCAGAGGAAGTTGAGCATCGCGCGGTGGCCTACGACGTCGCCAACTACTTCGGCAACAGCTATCTGGCGCGTGCCCGAACGATGCTCCTCGTGCTCTCGGCGATGCTCTGGCTGCTGTTCCGGGGCGCCAAGGACATTGCACGGCAGGACCCGGCCATCAGGCGCCTCGGCTTTATCGGCCGCCGTCGTGAATACAACCGCGGCGTCCGTGCCAACGTGCTGCCGTCGCTGCTCGGCCTGACCTGGTCGACCGTCAAGTATTTCCGACCTGGTTTCCATCCCGACGAAGTCGGAAGCACCGCACAGGCTGTCGCATACTTGGCGTCGTCGCCGGCGGCGCGACGGGCCGGATGACCGGCACCGAGCCGATCGGCCTGCGCGTCACGCCGCCGAGCCTGCGCGGGCGCTTTCGGCGCGATCCGCTGCTCTGGACGGCCACAGGCGTCGCGAAGTTGTGGTGGCCGGGGTGGGGAGCGCTCTCCCGTCTGCGCACGAGGCACGTCGAGGACGGCATTGTCGGCGTGCGCATCGCCGCCCGCGAACCCGTCGCGGTCGACGAGGACGTCGTCGCGCTGACCCTTGCCTCGGCCAACGGCGACCCGCTGCCCCGCTGGTACGCGGGGTCGCATGTCGATGTGCTGCTCCCGTCCGGGCGGATCCGCCAGTACTCGCTGTGCGGCGATCCCGCCGACCAATCGGTGTACCGCATCGCGGTCCGCCGCATCCTCAGCGGGGGTGGCGGCTCGATCGAGATCCACGACGATCTCCGGGTGGGTGATCTGTTGCCGATCCGGGGTCCCCGCAACGCCTTCCCCCTGGTGCTGCCCGGTGTCGCCGACGGTCGTGACCCGTCGGCCAAGCAATTGCGGTTCGTGGCGGGTGGCATCGGGATCACCCCGATCCTGCCGATGCTGTCGCACGCCGAACGACTCGGCTACGACTGGTCGGCGATCTACACCGGGCGCAGCCGGGCGTCGATCCCCTTCCTTCGTGAGTTGGAAGGCTACGGCGACCGGATCACCGTGCGCACCGACGATGAAGACGGCCTCCCTGATGCTGACGGCTTGGTCGGTCCCCTCGACGGCGAACGTCCGATCGTGCTCTACTGCTGCGGACCCATCCCCATGATCGATCTTCTGCGCGCGCATCTCGACGGGCGTGGCGATGTCGAACTGCACTACGAACGCTTCTCGCCCCCGCCGGTGGTCGGCGGATCGGAGTTCGCCGTCAGTCTTGCGCGCAGCGGTGTTTCGACGACGGTCGGCGCTGATGAGAGTCTCCTGGCCGCCCTTCGCCGGGTGTATCCCGGCGTCCCCTACTCGTGTCAACAGGGCTTCTGCGGCACCTGCCGGTTACATGTCGTCGACGGTGAGCCGGAGCACCGCGACACTCTGCTCTCCGATGCTGAACGGGCCGACGGTGACATTCTTACCTGCGTGTCCCGGTGTGCGGGAACTCATCTGACCGTCGACCTGTAGGTTGCGACGTCGGCCATGGCGCTACGCGGCTTTGGTGATGCTGCCGGTCAGGTAGCGCTGCAGCGTTGGTGCGATGGCGTCAACGATCTGGTCTACTGACGCGCTGGCCAGCGGTTCTGTCTTGACGACCCAGCGCATCGTCCCCAGACCGATGATCGTCGAGGCGCACAGCGATGCGCGGAGCGGGATATCGGCCATGCCGAGGCGCTTGAGTATCCGCTCGAAGACCGGCCCGAGGAACATATCCATCGTCGCGTCGACGGCCTTGCTCGTCGCGAGCCCGCCCGCCGTGCCGACCGCGAACGGCCCGCCGCCGGTGGCGTCCCACGTTTTGACCAGGGTCTTGATGACGCGTTCGCCGATCCGATTGGACGTGCCCTTGACGATGTCGTCGACGAAGTCCGGCACGCCGAACGGGAGGTGCAGCTTCTTGGCGACCGAGTCCAGGCTGGGAACGAACCGGCCATCATCGTTGCTCATGGAGCCCAGCTTGCCACCTAATGGGTCAACTACGGACGCGGTCGCGTAGGCGGCGCCCGCCCTGCGCCGCCTTGGCGCCGAGTTCCCCGGCTCGGTCGCGCAGTTCTGCGGCACCTAGGCGAATCGCTCGTGCGGTCTGCCAGTTTTGCGGAGTGTGATCATTCAAAATCGAAACAGGGGCTCTCAGCTGGGAAATCGTGGAGCCGATGACGGGAATCGAACCGAGGCGGGGGCCTGAATGGTCACCCACACGTTGCCGACCTGCAGAGTCCGCGAGCTGACGCCGTTGGGTCCAGCGGTGCCCAGCCCGGACCGACCGCCCGCTCCTCCCGCACCGTGAGTCGCCGGGTCTCCGGTGGCGGCGCCCCCATTGCCGCCGGGTGCGCCATTGCCGAAGCTGATCGCCCAGCCGCCCTCGCCGCCGTTGCCACCGAAAGCCGCACCGCCGTGTGCGTTGCCGCCCGCGCCGCCGGAGCCGGGGGTGCCGGAGAACACGTTGCCGCCCTTCGCGCCGGCGCCGCCATGCGCGCTGGCGCCGCTGGCGTTGCCACCATCGCCACCACGACCGCCGAGGTACCACTTGCCGGGGCCGCCTATCCCGCCGTCGCCGCCGCGCGCTGCCCCCGGGGCCGTCGCAGAACCGCCGTTGCCACCGTTGCCGCCGATGCCCTTCGAATTCAGATCGGAGATCCGGCTGCCCCCGTCACCACCGCGGCCGCCCTGCGCGTCGCCGCTCCCGGCGTTGGCGTTGCCGCCGTTCCCGCCGTTGCCGGCGTTGCCCCCGAACAGCCCGCTCGCACCGCCCTTGCCGCCGTCTCCGCCAACATTGGTGCCGTCGCCACCGTGGCCGCCATCACCACCGGAACCCCGCGAGAAGCCTCCGTTGCCGCCTTTGCCGCCGGCCTGCCCGGGCAGGCCATCGCCGCCGCGGCCGCCGTTTCCGTTCAGCCAGGCGTTGCCGCCCGCACCGCCGTAGGCGCCGGCTCCGCCGTTGCCGCCCCAGAAGTCGCCGTCGCCGCCCTTGCACATCGACCGGCAATCGGGGTTGATCTGCAAGGCGTCGCGACCGTCGGCGGCCTGCGCCGGAGCCACCCCGGCGAGAACCAGTGCCAACGTGGCACCGCCGGCAGCGACGACTAGTGATGATCCATAGCGCATGGGGTTCCCCGCTTCAATTGGGCTTTCGATCTTGCCCGCAGAATATGCGTTGAGGGCCCGGCGTCAGAGAACTTGCGGAATACGGGCGTGGCGTCGACCACCCCGGCGAGGGGACTGCAATCGGTGGAGCCGATGACGGGAATCGAACCCGTCTCACGAACAGCAAAAACAGTGCTTGACCTGCGGTTCAGCCGTTTTCGTGGTCGGTCGGCCGGATTGCGCGACCTGCGGGAATGCGGCGTTTTGTTGCCACGGCAACAGTCGTTCAGAGGGCCGGCGTCAGGCAGGATGACGGTCGAAGTACTCCACGAGCGCGCGGCGGATGATCTCGGCGGGCTTGGCGTCCTCGGTCACCGCGCGCGCGTCCAAGCGCGCCTCGATGTCGACGGGCAAGCGCACCGAGGTGATCGGGGTGCGGCCCCGGGCGGGCGAGACTTCCTCGGCCCACACCCGCTCGAGTTCGCGGTTGCCTCTGACGGTGCCGGTGTACATCTGCCCGTGGGCAAAGTCGAAGGTGTAGTCGTCCCAATGGTGCTCGAGTGCTGCTTCGCGGAGCTCGTGGATCGTCGCGCGCAGCAGGTCGGCGTCGGACATGGCTGCGAA
>DLKD01000007.1:520-16820 GCA_002477755.1 Gordonia sp. UBA7599 | reverse complement strand
ATGTTCTGGCTGCCGTCGTACTGGTCGTCGTTGACGCCCATCACGATGGTGATGTCCTCGTCGGAGGCAGGGGCGGAGATGATGACCTTCTTGGCGCCGGCATCGAGGTGGCCCTGAGCCTTGGCGCGCGCGGTGAAGATACCGGTGGACTCGACGACGATGTCCACGCCCAGATCGCCCCACGGGATGGCCGCCGGGCCCTCCTTGACCGAGAGGGCCTTGATCTTCTTGTCGCCGACGACGATCGTGTCGTCACCCTCGAGGCTGACGTCCTCGGGCAGGCGGCCCAGGATGGAGTCGAACTTCAGCAGGTGGGCCAGCGTGGCGTTGTCGGTGAGGTCGTTGACCGCGACGATCTCGATGTCGGTGGTACCGAGGGCCTTCTGGGCCTCCACGGCACGGAAGAAGTTGCGGCCGATGCGGCCGAATCCGTTGACGCCTACGCGAACAGTCACGTGCTTTTCTCCTTATCGGGTCGGCGCGCGAGAATCGCCTCGCGCGCCACGGTTGTGGGCGATGCTGCACCGATACGGTCTCAGCCTAGACGGTGCGCGTTCGTCCGGCGCAGGTCTGTCCGACTTCACCGGCCGCGGCAGGGCCGCGGTGCTACTCGTCGTCGAGCAAGTCGGTGGTCACGGCTGATTCGGTGTCGGGAATCCCCTCGACACGGGCCTTCTTGTCCGCCATCGAGAGCAGTCGGCGGATCCGTCCGGCCACGGCGTCCTTCGTCATCGGCGGGTCGGCGAGTTTGCCGAGTTCCTCCAGAGACGCCTGGCGGTGCGTGACGCGCAGCCGACCGGCGGCGATCAGATGGTCGGGCACCTCGTCGCCGAGAATCTCCAGCGCGCGCTCCACGCGGGCCGCCGCAGCGACGGCCGCTCGCGCCGACCGGCGCAGATTGGCGTCGTCGAAGTTGGCGAGCCGATTGGCCGTGGCCCGCACCTCGCGCCGCATGCGGCGCTCCTCCCATTCCAGGCGGGTGTCCTGTGCACCCATGCGGGTGAGCAGGTCGCCGATCGCCTCGCCGTCGCGGATGACGACTCGGTCGGCGCCACGTACTTCCCGGGCCTTGGCAGCGACGCCGAGCCGGCGGGCGGCCCCGACGAGTGCCAGTGCCGCTTCGGGGCCGGGGCAGCTGACTTCCAGCGCCGAGGAGCGACCGGGTTCGGTGAGCGAACCGTGCGCGAGGAACGCGCCGCGCCACGCGGCCTCGGCGTCGGCGACGCTTCCGCCGACGACCATGGCGGGCAGGCCGCGGACCGGGCGTCCGCGTTGGTCGAGGAGCCCGGTCTGGCGGGCCAGTGCCTCCCCGTCTTTGACGACGCGGACGATGTAGCGCGCCCCCTTGCGGATCCCGCCGCTGCGCAGGACGTGGACCTCCGACGGATAGCCGTACAGGTCGTGGATCTCGCGACGCAGACGCCGGGCCACATTGCCGGTGTCGAGTTCTGCCTCGACGACGACGCGGCCGGCGACGATGTGCAGCCCGCCGGCGAACCGCAGCATCGCGGCGACCTCGGCGCGGCGGCAGCTGGCCAGCGTCACGTTGAGACGACTCAGCTCGTCCTTGACCGCACCTGTCATGGCCACCGGCGACGATCCTCCGCTCACTGTTCGTCCCTGCCCACTCACTATGCCAATTCCCGGCGCGCCCGGGGCACGTCGGGAGACGCCGGGGCGACCCCCATCACACTGGCCACCATCTGCGCGACCCGCTGCGGGTCGTGGACGTGCGTTCCGTTCACGGCGAGGTCTCCTACGTGCAGTTCGGCACCGAACAGTGCGGCAGCGCGCGCGAGGTGCTCTCGTTCGCGACCGGCCGGGGCCGAGCGCTCGTCGACGAGCACCTCGTCGATGCGGAGAGTATCCGCATGCGCGTGCAACACGTGCAGGTGGCGCTCGACCGAAAAGCCGGGCGTCTCCCCCGGCTCGGGCGCGAGATTAACGATCAGCATCTTGCGTGCAGATGTTGAAGATAGCGCAGCCAGCTGATCGGGGACGAGTACATGCGGGATTACGCTGGAAAACCACGAACCCGGGCCCAGCACGACGAGGTCCGCGGCCTCGATGGCGGCACACGCCTCCACGCTTGCCGGTGGCGCCTCGGGCAGCAGACGCACGCGGCGCACCTTGCCCGGCGTCGTCGCGACCGCCACCTGTCCGCGAATCGCCCGGCTCAGCCGCGGGTCGGCCTCCAACCCCGTCACGTCGGCCTCGATCGTCAGCGGCACCGTCGACATCGGCAGTACGCGCCCGCCCACCTGCGTAAGCTCCGCGAGCCGTTTCAGCGCCTCGATCGGATCACCGAGCAACTCGGTCAGGCCCACCAGCAGCAGGTTCCCGATCGGATGGCCGGCAAGTGCGCCGTGGCCGCCGAAGCGGTGCTGGAGCAACTCGCCCCACAGCTCCGCGCGACGCGCCTGTTCGTCGTCCATGTCGGCCAGTGCGGCCGGTGCGACGAGGAGTGCGGCCAGCGCCATCCGGAGATCGCCAGGAGGAATCAGGTTGAGCTCGCCGCGCAGCCGTCCCGACGACCCGCCGTCGTCGGCGACGGTGACGATCGCGGTGATATCCGGGCTGAGGTACCGCATCGCAGTGAGGGTCGCATACAGCCCGTGGCCGCCGCCAAGGGCGACAATACGGTCGATGCCCGGCACGGGGCCGCTCATTCGCGCCCCAAGTCGCGGTGCATCACCCGCACGTCGAAGGTGGGTCCGCCCTCGCGCTGCCCTTCCTCGAGCCGGCGTGCCAACTCCTGTGCCATTGCCACACTGCGGTGCTTGCCGCCGGTGCAGCCGATGCCGACGCTCATGTAGCGCTTGCCCTCGCGCAGATAGCCGTCGGCGACGAGTCGGATGATGTCGGCGTAGAGGCGGGCGAATTCGTCAGCGCCCTCCTGGCTCAGGACGTAGTCGCGCACCGGGGCGTCGGTCCCGTTCTGCTCGCGCAGCTCGGGGATCCAATGCGGGTTGGGCAGGAAGCGCACGTCGGTGACGAGATCGGAGTCGATCGGCAGGCCGTACTTGAATCCGAACGACTGGATCGACACCGACAGACTGGTGGCCGTGGCCATGTCGGCCGACGAGTTCGCGAGGATCTCGCGCAGCCGCGCCACCGACGACGACGAGGTGTCGATCACCAGGTCGGACTGCTCCTTCACGCCCGCGAGGCGGGAGCGTTCGCGACCGATCGCCTCGACCAGGGTGTCGTCGGTCTGCAGCGGATGGCGTCGGCGGACCTGTTCGAACCGCCGCACCAGTACTTCGTCACTCGCATCGAGGAAGACCTGCCATACCGAGGCGCCAGCCGCCTCCAGGTCGGTGCGCAGGGCCGCGAGCTCGTCGGCGAAATGCTCGTCTGCGCCGCGGACCACCATCGCCAGGCGCGAGGTCTGGTCGCCGCCGGTTCTGGCCAACTCCACCAGCTTCCCGATCAGGGAGACCGGCACGTTGTCGGCGACGTACCAACCGTCGTCCTCGAACACGTCGGCCGCAGCCGAGCGGCCCGCTCCGGACATGCCGGCGATGAAGACAACCGTGATCTCAGACATCGCTCTCCTGTCTACCGACCGCCAGGGCCTCGTGGACCGTCTTTGCCGTTGTTGGACCGATTCCGGGGACGGCAGCGATCTCCTCGACGGAGGCCGCCTTCAGGTTCGCCACCGAGCCGAACGCGGTCACCAGTGCGGTGCGCCGGGTGGGTCCCAGACCCGGAACCGCGTCGAGTGCCGAACTCGTCATCCGCTTGCTGCGCTTGCTGCGATGGAAGGTGATCGCGAACCGGTGCGCCTCGTCGCGCACGCGCTGCAGCAGGAACAGGCCCTCGCTGGTCCGCGGCATGATGATCGGCTCGTCGTCGCCGAGGGCCCAGATCTCCTCCATGCGCTTGGCCAGGCCGACCACGGTGACGTCGGTGATCCCGAGTTCATCGAGGACTGCCGCTGCGGCATGGCACTGGGGGGCGCCGCCGTCGACGATGAACAGGTTCGGCGGATAGGCGAACTTGCGGGGCCGACCGGTTTGCGGGTCGAGGGCTTCGGGTTGTTCCGCGTCGGCCCGATGACGCAGGAACCGTCGTCGGGTGACCTCGGCGATCGAGGCGACGTCGTCGGAGCGGCCGTCGCCTGCGGCCTCCTTGATCGAGTAGTGGCGATAGTCCGACTTGCGCGGCAGCCCGTCCTCGAACACGACCAGCGACGCGACGACGTCCGTGCCCTGGACGTGTGAGATGTCCACGCACTCGATCCGCAGCGGCGCGGAGTCCATACCGAGGTACTCCTGGATCTCGGTGAGAGCCGCTGAGCGCGATGTCAGGTCCCCGGCCCGGCGCAGTTTGTGCAGCGCGAGTGCTTCGGAGGCGTTGCGCTCGACGGTCTCCAGCAGGTCGCGCTTGTCGCCGCGCCGCGGCACGCGCAAGGCGACCCGCGATCCGCGCAGCACCGACAGCCACTCGGCCAGTTCGTCGGCGTCCTGCGGCAGTTCGGGGACGAGGACCTCGCGGGGCACCGACTCCCCCGCCTCCCGGCTGGCCGACACGGTCACCGTCGCGTCCTGGTCGGCCAATGCGCCGTAGAACTGGGTGAGGAACTGTTCGACCTGTGTTCCAAGGGAATCATCGTCGGGGCGCTCGACGACCCAGCCCCGCTGTCCGCGGACGCGCCCGTCGCGCACCTGGAAGACCTGGACCGACGTCTCGAGTTCGTCGCCGACCATCGCGACGACGTCGGCGTCGGTGCCGTCGCCGAGGACGACGGCCTGCTTCTCCATGGCTCGCCGCAGCGCCGTCGCGTCGTCGCGCAGCCGGGCCGCCTTCTCGAAGTCGAGGTCCTGCGCCGCCTCCCGCATGCGGGACTCCACGTCGGCGATCATCTTGTCGGTGCGGCCGGCGAGGAAGTCGCAGAAATCGTCGACGATCTCGCGATGCTCGACGGCACTGACCCGTCCGATGCAGGGTGCAGAGCACTTGTCGATATAGCCGAGCAGGCAGGGCCGCCCCATCTGGTTGTGCCGTTTGAAGACGCCGTTGGAGCAGGTGCGCGCCGGGAACACCCGCGTCAGCTGGTCGAGGGTCTCGCGGATGGCCCAGGCATGCGAGTACGGCCCGAAGTAGCGGACGCCACGGCGCTTCGGCCCGCGGTAGACGTGCAGGCGCGGGTATTCCTCATTGAGGGTGACCGCGAGCATCGGATACGACTTGTCGTCGCGGTAGCGCACGTTGAAGCGCGGATCGAACTCTTTGATCCAGTTGTATTCGAGCTGCAGGGCCTCGACTTCGGTCGAGACGACGGTCCACTCGACCGAGCCCGCCGTCGTCACCATCTGGTGGGTGCGGGGGTGCAATGAGGCGACGTCGGCGAAGTACGACGTCAGCCGTGACCGGAGGTTCTTCGCCTTGCCGACGTAGATGACGCGCCCGTGCGGATCCCGGAATTTGTACACCCCCGGTTCGGTGGGGATCGACCCGGGAGCGGGTCGGTACGTGGAGGGATCGGGCACGCAGTTCAGGTTAGTCGGCCGGACCGACAGCCAGCAGCACGGCTAACCGCCGATGTGGGTGTGTTTGATCTTGTCGGTGACGAGGGACGCGAGGAAGTTGATCCCGAAGCCCAGCAAGATGAGCGAGGACACCATCTGCAGGGAGACGGCGATGCGCGCCCCTTCGCTTACGGCGGCGATGGTGCCGAAGCCGGTGGTGGTGAAGATGGTCAGGCAGTAGTACAGCGCATCGAGCCGCGTGAGCTCCTCGGAAAAACTGGCCGGCTGATAGTCGGAGAACAGGAAGTATGTGGCGGAGAACACGACGATGTAGAGCACGACGAGTGCGGTCAGGATCTCCAACGCCACCAGCGCCGGATAGCTGTTGCCGCGGATCCGCCACATCTCCCAGAGGACGAAACCCGTCACCATCAGGGCCCCGATCACCAGGCCGACAGCGTTCCAGGCGTTTCCGTGGCCGATCGGCAGCAGGAAGTAGCCCGCCAAGAGGATCGTTGTGGCGCGTAGCGGGCGGTACACGGCGGCGACCAGCCAGGTGCGCGTGATGGGCTGCTCCGTGACCACCCCGCCGACCTCAGGCATCGCCGACCCTCCCCCGGAGTTCGGCGGCACTGTACTGCTCGTGGAGGTCGCGGACGCGCTCCATCGCCGCGATAGCGCGCTCCCCGTCGCCGGCGCGGATCGCGAGTATCGGGATGTGCTCGTCGTCGGGGAACTCCAATCGCGCGCACATGCTGGAGTCCGGGTAGGTCACGCCGGTGATCTCGTCCCAGCCGAAAAGGCGCTCGCCGATCAGGTTGCGCACGGCGATGCCGCGCTGCCCCACCCGCACCCGCGGCTGGGTGAGCAACAGGATTCCGCCGACGGCGACGACCCCGATGAGCAGGATGGCCCACTGGTCGGCCGAGCCGACATTGCGGACGCCGTTGTCGCCGAAGGTGAACGTGTGGCCGAACAGCACGATCTGCGATTTCGTCAGCAGATAGGCGAAGACTGCGTGAATCACCAGGACGACCGCCGCAGCGGCGCAGCTCCAGACCCGCAACCGGTGTGGCCGGTAGACGAGGTCCCACTCGCCGGCATTCGTTGACGGGGACTGCCCGCCCTGCTCGGAACTCACTTCAGGGACCGCAGGATCAGTGCCGACGCCAGCGCCGCGTTGACGGCCTGGGCGCCCTTGTCCTCACTCGACTCGGGCAGACCCGCCCGAGCCAGCGCCTGCGCCTCGGTGTTGACGGTCAGGACCCCGTTGCCGACGGGGGTCGACTCGTCGAGGGAAACGCGGGTCAGTCCGGCGGTCACCGCGTCGCAGACATAGTCGAAGTGTGGTGTCTCGCCGCGGATGACCACGCCGAGCGCGACGACGGCGTCGTGGGTGCGTGCCAATGCCTGCGAGATGACGGGCAGTTCAATCGCACCGGCGACCCGGATCACCGTCAGGTCGGCCACCCCGGCGGCGGTTGCGGCGGCAATGGCCCCGTTCAGCAGCGAGGTGCAGATGACCTCGTGCCACTGCGAGGCGATGATTGCCAGCCGAATATCCTCGGCGTTCGCCAAATCCAGCGTGGGCTCGCCGACGCCACTCATGCGCGCTCCCCTCCGTCGAGTACCCGGTCCGGCCCGGGCGAATCGCCGGGCGGCCCGTCGGGCACGTCCAGATCGTACTCATCGAGCCCCTCGAGCTCGTGGCCCATCCGGTCGCGCTTGGTACGCAGGTAGCGGAGGTTCTCGCGGTTGGCGCGCACCGGCATCGCCACACGCTCGGTGATGGCCAGGCCGTACCCGTCGAGGCCGACCCGCTTGGCCGGGTTGTTCGTCAGCAGCCGCATCGACCGCACACCCAGGTCGACGAGGATCTGAGCGCCGATCCCGTAGTCGCGCGAATCCGCCGGCAGCCCGAGCGACAGGTTCGCATCGACGGTGTCCTCGCCGGCGTCCTGCAGCTGATAGGCCTGCAGCTTGTGCAGCAACCCGATGCCGCGGCCCTCGTGGCCGCGCATGTACAGCACGATTCCGCGCCCTTCCGCGGCCACCATCGCCATCGCCGCGTCGAGCTGCGGGCCGCAGTCGCACCGCAATGAACCGAAGACGTCGCCGGTCAGGCACTCCGAGTGGACGCGCACGAGCACGTCGTCGCCGTTGTCGGCGCTGATGTCCCCCATCACCAGTGCGACGTGCTCCACGTCGTCGAAAGCGGAGGTGTAACCGACCGCGCGGAACGTGCCGTGGTCGGTGGGAATGCGCGCGTCGGCGACGCGCTGCACGTGCTTCTCGTTGCGGCGCCGCCAGGCGATCAGGTCGGCGATGGAGATGAGCGCGAGTCCGTGGTCGTCGGCGAAGACGCGCAGCTCGTCGCCCTGCGCCATGGCGCCCTCGTCCTTTTGGCTGACGATCTCGCAAATGACGCCTGCCGGAGCGAGGCCGGCCAACGTCGCCAGGTCGACGGCGGCCTCGGTGTGCCCGGGTCGGCGCAGGACACCGCCCTCCTTGGCCCGCAACGGGACCACGTGGCCCGGCCGGGTGAAGTCGACGGCCCGGCTGGCGGGGTCGGCGAGCAACCGCATCGTCGTGGCGCGGTCGGCGGCGCTG
The DNA here is from genome assembly GCA_002477755.1 of Gordonia sp. UBA7599. Lineage (GTDB taxonomy): Bacteria > Actinomycetota > Actinomycetes > Mycobacteriales > Mycobacteriaceae > Gordonia. Next base: position 8,736 of record DLKD01000007.1, on the reverse strand, counting down.
ATACCGGTGCCGATGCCCTCGCGGGCGTCGACGGTCACTGTGTAGGCGGTGCCGTGCTTGTCCTGGTTGGTGGAATACATCGGCGGTAGTCCGAGTCGGTCGCAGTCGTCCCCGGACAACGGCACGCAAAGGTACCCGGAGGTGTAACGGACCATGAAGGCCACCAACTCGGGGGTGGCCATCTCCGCGGCGAAGATCAGGTCGCCCTCGTTCTCGCGGTCCTCGTCGTCGACGACGACCACGGCCTTGCCCGCCTTGATGTCGGCAACAGCCCGTTCGATGGAATCGAAACGGATCGGCTCGCTCTCGTGCCCGGTCATCGTCGCCTCACTCGTTCCCGGCCTGCGCGGCCGTGCTCGTCAATCGCTCTACATACTTCGCGATCACGTCGACCTCCAGGTTCACCGGATTGCCGACCTTTGCCTGACCCAGGTTCGTGTGCGCCAGCGTCGTGGGGATGAGGGAGATCTCGAACCAGTCGGCACCGATGGCCGAGACCGTCAGCGAGACACCGTCGACGGTGATCGAACCCTTCTCCACGATGTAGCGCCGCAAGCTCTCGGGGATCGCGATGCGCACGACGGTCCAGTTCTCGGTGGGGCTGATGGCGGTGATCTCACCGACGCCGTCGACGTGGCCCTGGACGATGTGTCCGCCGAACCGGCCGTCGGCGCGCATCGCACGTTCCAGATTCACGGTCGCGCCGACACCCAGGTCGGCCAGTGAACTCCGGCGCAGCGTCTCGGCCATCACGTCGACGGCGAACTCGCCGTCCTCGGTCAGCTCGGTGACTGTGAGGCACACTCCGTTGACGGCGATCGAGTCCCCGAACCCGGCATCGCCGGTGACGGTGGGCCCGCGGACCGTGAACCGCGCCGCGTCGACCAGTTCTTCCTTGGCGGTGATGGTCCCGCACTCCTCGACGATTCCTGTGAACACGTCGCTACTCCCTCTCCAGCTCCCTACAGCACAGAGTAAAAGGGGCGGGGGGACGCGCGAGGGCGCCGGGCGGCTCGTGCGGGCACGATACCGCGGGGTTCTCTCACATCCGGACTATGACCGTCGGCTCCGGAATCGCACCGGATCTGCTGACCCCGCCCCGGCCGATGAAGCCGTGTCGGGCGCTCGCGGGCTCTACCGGAAACCCGGTATCACCGCCGGTAGGGAATCACACCCTGCCCCGAGAACTCTACTTACGAAATTAGCACGACGGTGAGTGCAGCCCCACCCGCCGGCGGCATTGGAATCAGTGCGAATCAACGTCTCCCAGGGGCCAGGCCGGGAAATCGACTCTGGACTCCCCCGTCGGTTTGGGCCCCCGCTGACAGTTCGGCCGCGCGCAACTTTGCGGCATGCAATGCTGTGCAGCATGTCCAATGATGCCAAATCCAGCAGCTTTTCCAACTCAATCCTCGGCCTGCTCAAGAAGCACTGGCTGCCGCTGATCGTCGCGATCATCGCCATCGTGTTCATCGCCTTGAACCGGGTGCAGGCCCAGGTCAACTTCCTGTTCTTCCGCGTCGACACCGCCCTCTGGCTCGCGCTGAGCGTCGCGGCGATTCTCGGCCTGATAGTCGGCTGGTTCATCAACCGGAAGTAGTCGGCGCCTCTGCGTCGCGTCTCAGGGTCAAGCGCACGTCGGCGCCGAGTCGGCGCACTTCCACCGGGGTGAACCGATGCGCTTGGGCCAGCGTAGCCACGGTCGGATCGTCGACGGCGGCGGCCCCCGCGCCTAGGATCGTCGGCGCGAGATAGGCGTGCACCTCGTCGACGAGACCGGCCGCCAAGAACGCGCCGATCACCGCCGGCCCGCCTTCGACGAGGACCGTCAGCGCATCGGGGACCGCGGCGAGAACGTCATGCGGGTCGTGTGAGCGGACCTGTCGCGTCGGCGCGGCGTCGTCGAAGACTCTTGCCCCCGGCGGCAGGTCCCGATTGCCCAGGACGATCCGGACCGGCTGATGGGCGCCCAACGACCCGTCGGCGGTGCGCGCGGTGAGCGACGGGTCATCGGCCAAAACGGTGCCGGTGCCGACGACGATGGCGTCCAGACCCCCGCGCACGACGTGTGCATCAGCCCTGGCCTGAGCCCCGGTGATCCATTGGCTCGTCCCGTCGGGCGCGGCGACCCGCCCATCCAATGTCGTCGCGATCTTCGCGATCACCAACGGGCGGCCAGTGCGCTGGCGGTGCAGCCAGGCCCGCAGCGGACCGTCGGCGGCAATCTCGGAGCCAAACCCGGCCACGACGGCGATACCGGCGTCGCGCAGCGCCTGCGCCCCACCGGCAGCCAGCGGATTGGGATCGGCGAGCGCGTAGACCACGCGCGCCACGCCCGCATCGATCAGGGCTCGCGAACACGGACCGGTTCGCCCCGTGTGGTTACAGGGCTCCAACGTGACGACGACCGTCGCGCCGCGCGCCGCCTCCCCCGCCGCCGTGAGCGCCACCACCTCCGCGTGCGGGCCGCCGACCGGTTGTGTGTGCCCGACCGCGATCACCTCGCCGCGCGCTCCGATGACCACGGCCCCGACCGGCGGGTTCGGTGACGATGAGCCCATCGCGGCACCCGATTCGGCGATGGCGCGCGCCATCGCCTCGTCGAGGATCGGGTCGACAGACACCGGCACTCCTACTCGGCGCCCACGGTGGCCGTCGGCCAGTGCGCCGCGGCCTGTTCGCGCAGTGCGGCGACGGCCCGTCCCGGGTCGGCGGCACCGTAGACGGCCGAGCCGGCGACGAAGCAGTCCACCCCGGCCTCGGCGGCCTGTTCGATGGTGTCGGCGTTGATCCCGCCGTCGATCTCGACGAGGATGCTCAGCTCGCCCGAATCCACCAGCGAGCGGACCGTGCGCACCTTGCCCAGCACCTCGGGGATGAAGCTCTGCCCGCCGAAGCCCGGTTCGACGCTCATGACCAGCAGCGTGTCCACGTCGCGCAGGATCTCCAGGTAGGGGTCGAGCGGGGTGCCCGGCTTGATCGCCAACCCGGCTTTGGCCCCGGCGGCGCGGATGTCACGCGCGACGGCCCGCGGATCGTCGGTGGCCTCCGCGTGGAACGTGACGTTGTACGCGCCGGCCTCCGCGTAGGGCGGTGCCCAGCGTCCCGGGTCGTCGATCATCAGGTGGCAGTCCATGGGGATGTCGGTGGCGGCCAGCAGGCTCTCGACCACCGGCAGGCCCAGGGTCAGGTTGGGGACGAAATGCGCGTCCATCACGTCGACGTGCAGCCAGTCCGATCCCTCCACGGCACGCATCTCCGTGGCGAGGTTGGCGAAATCCGCCGACAGGATGGACGGGGCGATCATCGGAGCGCTGGGTCGCTGGCACATGGCCCCGATTCTAGTGGCCCGTGTCTAGGTGCTCAGGTATCGGCTGGACGGCGCAGCGCCGCCAGGAACATCGCGTCGGTGCCGTGCAGGTGCGGCCACAACTGCACGTGGGGCCCATCACCGGGCGACGGGAACTCCATGCCCTCGGTCGTGACGAATGGTCGTGCGTCGAGTTGCTCGGCCCCGGTCGCCGCGCACACGGCGTCGACGACGCCGACGGTCTCGGCCGGATGCGGGGAGCACGTCGAATAGACCACGACCCCGCCCGGACGGACCAGATCCAGCGCCGCGGTGAGCAGTTCGCGCTGCAGCGGCACGAGTTCGGTGACGTCGGACGGCCGGCGTCGCCACCGCGCTTCCGGACGTCGGCGCAGCGAGCCGAGTCCGCTGCATGGCGCGTCGACGAGGACACGGTCGTACCCGGGCTCCAGTCCAGAGTCGCGGCCGTCGGCGACGACGACGGTCACCGGCAGGTCCGCGGTGACCGACCGGATCAGGTCGGCGCGGTGCTCGGAGACCTCCACCGCGTCGAGGTGGGCGCCGCTCGACTCGGCGAGGGAGCCGAGGAGTGCGGCCTTGCCGCCCGGCCCGGCGCACAAGTCGAGCCAGCGCCCGCCGTCGGGCCCGTCGAGCGTGGCGCGGGTCAGCGCGATCGCGACGAGTTGACTGCCCTCGTCCTGCACGCCGGCCAGCCCCTCGCGCACGACGTCGAGCCGGCCGGGGTCTCCGCCGGGAAGGTAGACGCAATAGGGCGACAGACGGCCCTCGTCCCCTCCGGCGATCAGCGCCAATTCGGTGGCCGTGATCTGACCGGGGCGGGCGACGAGGTGCACCGGTGGTCGGGAGTCGTCGGCGGCCAGCGCGGCCTGCAACGAGCCGATGGACCCGCCCAACGCATCGGCGAACACCTCGGCGATCCAGCGCGGGTGGGCGTAGGCGAACGCGAGGTGGCCCACCGGGTCTTGTGCGATGGAAGGCGCCAGCTGGTCGGCCCACATCTCCTCGTCGCGCTGGGAGATCTTGCGCAGGACCGCGTTGACGAACCCGGCCGGGCCCTGACCGTCCTCGGAGCGGACCAGATCGACCGACGTCGAGACCGCAGCGTGGGATCCGATGCGGGTGCGCAGCAGCTGGTAGGCGCCCAGGCGCAGCACGTCGAGCAGCTTCCCGTCGATCTCGGTGACCGGGCGGCCCGCCGCGGACGCGATCACCTTGTCGAGAGTCCCCTGTGCGCGCAGCGTGCCGTACGTGAGCTCGGTGGCCAGCGCGGCATCACGACCGGACAGGCCACGCTCGCGCAGCATTGACGGGAGCAGCAGGTTGGCGTACGCATCGCGCTCGCGCACCGCCCGCACCACGTCGCGGGCGACCGCGCGCACCGGATCGACTGACTTGTCGCGCAGCTTCGGGTTGCCGGGCCGTCCCCCGCTCATCGGAGCACCTGCCCGGGCTCCAGGCGAGCGCCGCGCGCCCAGTCGGCGGCGAGCATTTGCTTCTTGCCGGGTGGCACCACCCAAGTGAGTGCGACGACCTCGTCGGCGGTCCCGACGTACACGGCCTTCTTGGTGACCGCCAACTCCCCGGGCGACAGGTTCTCCGGCGCGCCGGGCTCATCGGCGATACCGCGACGCACCGGCCCGATCCGCAGGCGCAGTTCGTCGGTGCCGGTGTCGACCGCGCACCAGGCACCCGGGTCGGGGGTGTGGGCCCGGATCAGGCGGTCGACGATGTGCGCGGGCCGAGCCCAGACCACGCGGGCGTCGGCGACGGTGATCTTGGGCGCGTGCGACACGTCGTGGTCGGGTTGTGCGACCGGCGCCAACTCGCCGGCCTCGATGCCGTCGAGGGTCGCGACGAGCAGATTGGCGCCGGAGAGCGCTAGCCGGTCGAGGAGGTCACCGCTGGTCTCACCGGCGCCGATGTCGGTGGTCAAGGTGCCGTACACCGGGCCGGTGTCGAGTCCGGCCTCGATCTGGAACGTGCTGGCCCCGGTGACGGTGTCACCGGCTGCGATGGCCGCCTGGACGGGACCGGCGCCGCGCCACGCCGGAAGCAACGAGAAGTGCAGGTTGATCCAGCCGCGGGCGGGCAGGTCGAGCAGCGCCGGCGGGATCAAGGCGCCATAGGCGACGACGGCGGCACAGTCGGGTGCCCATCGGTTCAACTGCGCAAGGACCTCCGGGTCGACTTCACCGTTGTGATACAACCGCGGCGGGGTGAAGACGTCGATACCCAACTCGTCGGCGCGCTGGGCGACGTCGCTGCGAGTCGTCTTGCGTCCTCGCCCCGATACCGCGTCGGGGCGCGACAGCACTCCCACGACCTGATGGTCGGGAGAATCGTGCAGGGCGTTCAGCGAGGGCACTGCGGCCGCGGGAGTGCCGGCGAAGAGGACGCGCATTCGGCCAATACTAGGCGGCCCCGCTGGTCAGCCGATCGTCGACGGGTCGACCTGAACCCGCAGCGGCCCGGTGTCGGGCGCGCTCGTCCGTCGGGCCTGGGCGCGACTCAGCGCGACGGCGAGCTCGCGACCGTGACGCCGGTCGACACGGATCAGCAGACGCTCGAACTCGTCGGCGCGCGCACCACGGTCGGTCCGCTCTCCCCCGGCCGGTCCGCGTACCCCCGGCGGGAGTGGGACCGGGCCCAGGATGCCGGCGTCGGGCGGGAGTTCGAGGAGGTCGACGAACTGGCGGACCGCCGCTGGGGTGCCATCGACCGCGGCCATCGTCACCGCCGGAGGGAAACCGAGTTCAGTGCGCTGGGCCAACTGGTCTGCGGCAAAGGCGACCGGGTCCCAGCGGATGACGGCCTGAACGGCGGGCACCTCGTTCTCGGCGAGCAGTACGACGTTCCCGCCGTCGACAGCGGATCGGGCCAGTGCGGCAATGGCGAACCAGTGCCGCGCGGCGTCCTCTTCGGCCCGCAGGTCTTCACGGTCGAGGTGGGCCCACGTGTCGACGGCGATGACGGTGCCGTATCCCTCACCGGCGACGATGGGCTCTGCGCCGGGGGTCGCGACGACCAGCCGGGCGTCGTCGGGGATGGAGTCGACGACCCGCGAGCCGTCGCTGGTGACCACCGGCACCCCGCGAAACGCCCGGCCGAGTTCCTCGGCGGTCCGCGCGGCACCGATGGTCAACGCACGGATCTGCGTCGAGCCACAGGCGGCGCACCGCGGCGCCGGGTCCACGCGGCCGCACCACCGACACGACACCGATTGGTCCGGGGCCATGGCGAGTGGGCCGTGGCACGACCGGCACCGCGCGTGGGTACGGCACGCGGCACAGGCCAGCGACGGCAGGTAACCGCGGCGGGGCACGCTGATGAGCACCGGCCGCCCGGCATCGAGGGCGGATCGGGCGAGTCGGAACGCGAATTCGGGCACGCGGGCGAGCCGGACCAGCGGGTCGTTGCCGACGGCGCGGTTCTCCTCGGCGAGTGCCTGCACGCGCGGAGACCGCCGCCGGACGTCGGCCCGGTCGGCGACCAGGTCGTGCATCCATCCGGCGGTGACCAGTGCCTGGGCCTCGGCGGTGCGGGCGTAGCCACCGATGACGAGCGCACACTGCTGTTGGTGGCTTCGGATCACCGCCACTTCGCGCGGATGGGGATAGGGTGCGCGGGGTTCGTCCAGGCTGGGGTCGCCGTCGTCCCAGACGATGATCAGTCCCGGGTCGTGCACGGGCGCGAAGATGGCGCTGCGCGTGCCGAGCACCACCTGCGCCTGCCCCCGCAGTGCGGCGAGCCACCGTCGGTAGCGGGCGGTCGGTCCCAACCCGGCGGCCAGGGTCACACACCGGTCCCCCAGGCCGGCGCAGGCTTGTTCCAGCCGGTCGAGGTCGCGCTGGTCGGGGACGACCGCGATCACCCCGCGACCACCGGCGACGGTGTGACCGATCAGCTCGGCCAGCCGCGCGGCCCAGTCCTCGCCGGGCACGGTTTGCCACGCCGCCCGAGGTGCCCGACCGTCGCGCACCGCGGCTCCGAAGGCTGGGCCGCCCCGATAGTGGGTCCAGTGCTCAAGCCCGGGTGCGGGGTCGATGAGCGGCGTCTCGTTGGGCGGTGGGCGCTGTTCGTCCTCGGTCCGGGCATGGCGTGGCGGCACCGCCAGGCGGATGACATCGGACATCGTGCCGGCGTAGCGGTCGGCGACCGCCCGGCACAGTTCCGCGATCTGCGGGGTCAGGACCGGTTCGGCCGAGACGACGCGCTCGATCCACGCGAGCTTGCCGTCGTGCTCACTGCGCTCGAGGCGGGCCAGCAGAAAGGCGTCGACCAGTCGGCCGGCAAAACGCACACGGAGCCTCGCCCCGGGCACGGCACGGAGGTCCTGCTCGGCGTCGACCAGATAGTCGAAAGGACGGTCGAGGTGCGCCAGGCCCAGCATGGGCAGCACCTGCGCAACAGGCGCGATCGGCGCCGGTTCGCGCTTGCTGCTCACACCCGACTCAGACCGACTCCGGTCACAACCCGGCTGCGACCTTGAGTTCCGCGGCCTTGTTGGTCCGCTCCCACGGCAGATCGACGTCGGTGCGGCCGAAGTGGCCGTACGCGGCGGTCGGCGCGTAGATCGGGCGCAGCAGGTCCAGATCGCGGACGATGGCGCCCGGGCGCAGGTCGAACACCTGCGTGATCGCCTTCTGGATCAGGTCGGGATCGACGTTCTCGGTGCCGAAGGTCTCCACGAACAGGCCGACGGGTGCCGCCTTGCCGATGGCGTAGGCGACCTGCACCTCGATCCGCTTGGCCAGCCCGGCGGCCACCGCGTTCTTCGCCACCCAGCGCATGGCGTAGGCCGCGCTGCGGTCAACCTTCGAGGGGTCCTTGCCGGAGAACGCGCCACCACCGTGGCGCGACATCCCGCCGTAGGTGTCGACGATGA
>DLKD01000007.1:0-383 GCA_002477755.1 Gordonia sp. UBA7599 | reverse complement strand
TCAGCCCGGCGTCGCCCATCGGCCCACCGAGGATGAAGCTGCCCGTCGGGTTCACCAGCAGCCGAGGGCTCGAGGTGTCCAGGCCGTCCACGGTGAACTCGTCGAGCACCGGCTTCAGCACGGTCTCGGCGAGCGCCGGCGCCAGCACCGTGTCACGGTCGATACCCTCGGCGTGCTGGGTGGAGATGACGACGGTGTCCAGGCGCACCGGCTTGTCGCCGTTGTACTCGATGGTCACCTGGGTCTTGCCGTCCGGGCGCAGGTAGTCCAGGATCCCGGCCTTGCGCACCTCGGTGAGGCGCCGCGCCAGGCGGTGCGCGAGTGCGATAGGGACCGGCATCAACTCGGGCGTCTCATCGGTGGCGTAACCGAACATCAGGCCC
>DLKD01000143.1:750-34040 GCA_002477755.1 Gordonia sp. UBA7599 | reverse complement strand
CGACGCCGTGGTGGCCGAGAGCCTGGCGCAGGCCAAGGGCCTGTGGTGCAGCCGCATCGACGGCTCGCCGCTGCGCTACAACCAGCGCGACACCTTTCTTCCCGACCTGATCGTGTGCCGGCCGGACTTGGCCGATCGGATCATTGCCGCGATCCAGGCTTAACCGCTGGTGATGCCGCTGCGGCGATCGGCTCTTAAGCACCGGAAACTCGTCGCTGGCGGATATTCTTCACTGCGTGCACCCACGTTTACGGGCCCTGAGCTTGGTCCTGTTCCTCCTCGGGATGATGGTCGGGGCACCGGCGGGCCAGCCGGTGGCGCACGCCGAGCCCCGGAACATCACGGTGATCACCCACCCGCTGGCACCGTTCGTCATGGTCGAGGGCAGCCACCGCACCGGATTCACCGTCGACCTCTGGGATGAGATCGCGCAGCGGTCGGGGTGGACTACCACCTATCGCGACGTGGACAGTGTGAAGGATCAGCTCGCCGGTGTGACCAGCGGCGCCGCCGACGTCGGGGCTGGCGCGATCTCGATCACCTCCGAGCGCACCGCCCGGTACGACTTCAGCCAGCCGATCCTCAACGCGGGCATGCAGATCATGGTGCCCGCCGGAAAACAGGGCCCGACCACACCGGGCCTGCGCGGATTCCTCGACCTGCTGCTGTCCAAGACGATGCTGGTCTGGTTGGCCTCGGCACTCGTGTTGGCGCTGGTGCCGGCGCACTTCTACTGGTTCGTCGAGCGTCGACACCCGGAGTCGAAGATCTCGCGGTCGTACTTCCCCGGGATCGTGCAGGCGCTCGGAGCCATGCTTGGTTCGTTGATCGCGGCGGGCGATGATGCGCCGCAACACTGGCTCACCCGCGGCCTGTTCCTGTTGTGGGCGTTCGTCGGCGTGATCTTCGTGGCCTTCTACACCGCCAACCTCACGGCGAATCTCACCGTCGAGCGCTTCGACTCCAAGATCTCCGGGCCCGGCGACCTCGTCGGGAACAAGGTGGCCACCGTCGCCCACACCACGTCGGCGGCCTTCCTCAAGGAACGGGGAATCAAGGCGACCGAGATGGACTCCGTCGACGGTGCGCTGCGAGCCATCCGCGAGGGATACGACGCCGTCGTCTTCGATGCCCCGGTGCTGCAGTACTACGTAGCCCATGCGGGGAAGGGGATCGCGCAGATGTCCGGACCGATTTTCGCCGCCGAGGACTACGGCTTCGCGTTCAAGGAAGGAAGCGACCTGCGCCGACAGGTCGACGCCGCGCTGCTCTCGATGCGCGAGGACGGAACCTATGAACGCATCAGGCAGCTGTGGTTCGGCGCCGAAGGGTCCGGCGGTTCCGAGGGTGGGAACTGATCTCGGCGCTCGAAATGCGGGCGGAACGGACTCGCCTAGACTTGTGCGCGTGACCTCCCACGTCGACACAGTGTCGAATGCCGAGCAGACCCCCGATCATCCCCAGCCTTTCACCGAGCTCGGGTTGAAGGACGACGAGTACGCGCGGATCCGCGAGATCCTCGGGCGCCGCCCCACCGACGCCGAGCTGGCCATGTACTCGGTGATGTGGTCGGAGCACTGCAGCTACAAGTCCTCGAAGGTGCACCTGCGCTACTTCGGCGAGACCACCACCGAGGAGATGCGCTCCAAGATGCTCGCGGGCATCGGCGAGAACGCCGGGGTCGTCGACATCGGTGACGGCTGGGCGGTGACGTTCAAGGTCGAGTCGCACAACCACCCGTCCTACGTCGAGCCGTACCAGGGTGCGGCGACCGGCGTCGGCGGCATCGTCCGCGACATCATGGCGATGGGCGCCCGCCCGATCGCGGTGATGGACCAGCTGCGCTTCGGCGCGGCCGACGCCCCCGACACGCGGCGCGTCGTCGACGGTGTGGTGCGCGGCGTTGGCGGCTACGGCAACTCCCTGGGCCTGCCCAACATCGGCGGTGAGACCGTCTTCGACGCGAGCTACGCCGGCAACCCGCTGGTCAACGCCCTGTGTGCGGGTGTGCTGCGCACCGAGGACCTGAAGCTGGCCTTCGCGTCCGGCGCGGGCAACCAGATCATCCTGTTCGGCGCGCGCACCGGTCTCGACGGAATCGGCGGTGTCTCGGTCTTGGCGTCGGAGACGTTCGACGACGACGGTGGAGACGGCCCCAGCCGCAAGAAGCTTCCGTCGGTGCAGGTCGGTGACCCGTTCACCGAGAAGGTCCTCATCGAGTGCTGCCTGGACCTGTACCGCGAGGACCTTGTCGTCGGGATCCAGGACCTCGGCGGCGCCGGCCTCTCGTGCGCGACGTCGGAGCTGGCCGCCGCCGGTGACGGCGGTATGCACATCGACCTGGAGAAGGTGCCGATGCGCGCGCAGGGGATGACCCCGGCCGAGGTGCTCTCCAGCGAGTCGCAGGAGCGCATGTGCGCGGTCGTGGCACCGGAAAACGTCGAGAAGTTCATGGCCGTGTGCCGCCGCTGGGATGTGCTCGCGACGGTGATCGGCGAGGTCACCGACGGTGAGCACCTCGTCATCGACTGGCACGGGCAGACCGTCGTCGACGTTCCGCCGCGCACCGTCGCCCATCAGGGCCCGGTCTACGAGCGCCCGCTCGAGCGCCCGGAGTGGCAGGACGACGTTATCGCCGACACCAGCGCGTCGCTGAATCGGCCGTCGACGCCCGACGAACTGCGCGCGACGACCCTGGCGATGATCTCCTCGCCTGCGCTGTGCAGCCGCGCGTTCATCACCGAGCAGTACGACCGCTATGTGCGCGGCAACACCGTGCTCGCCGAGCACGCCGACTCGGGCATGATCCGGATCGACGAGGAGACCGGCCGCGGGATCGCGCTGGCCACCGATGCCTCGGGTCGATACACCTTCCTCGATCCGTACCGCGGTGCGCAGCTCGCGCTGGCCGAGGCGTACCGCAACGTATCGGTGTCGGGCGCGGCGCCGGTGGCGGTTACCAACTGCCTGAACTTCGGGTCCCCGGAGAACCCGGCGGTGATGTGGCAGTTCAGCCAGGCCGTGCGCGGGTTGGCCGACGGATGCGCGCAGCTGGGCATCCCGGTGACCGGCGGTAACGTGAGCTTCTACAACCAAACCGGTTCGACGCCGATCCTGCCGACACCGGTCGTCGGGGTGCTCGGCGTCATCGACGACGTGAAGCGCCGTATCCCCACCGGATTCGGCACCGAACCGGGGGAGACGCTGATCCTCCTCGGGGAGACGCGCGACGAGTTCGACGGTTCGATCTGGGCACAGGTCACCGGCGACCACCTCGGCGGAGTGCCGCCCGTGGTGGACCTGGAGGCGGAGCGGTTGCTGGGCCAGATCCTCGTCGCCGCGTCACGAGACGGCCTCGTCTCCGCCGCTCACGACCTGTCCGAGGGTGGCCTCATCCAGGCCGTGGTCGAATCGGCGCTTGCGGGCGAGACCGGTTGCCGGATCATCCTGCCCGACGGTGCGGACCCCTTCGTGTGGCTGTTCTCCGAGTCCGCCGGACGGGTGCTGGTGTCGGTGCCGCGCACCGAGGAGTCGCGGTTCTGCTCAATGCTCGACGCGCGCTCGCAGCCGTGGACGCGCATCGGCGTCGTCGACCAGGGCGCTGACGATGTGAGCGTGCAGGACCAGTTCTCCATCCCGCTGTCGGAGTTGCGGCAGGTGCACGGTGCGACGCTGCCCGCCTTGTTCGGCGAAGGACTGCATTCGGTCTGAGGGTGGACCCGGGCTGGGTTCGCGCTGGTTCCGGCCGCGCGGCACTTCCACAGGTCTAGTACCCTCACGGCATTGCGTTTGCGATGACCTGCGAGATGGAGCGCCACGATGACCAATCCCTATGACCCCAACGCGGTCCCCGGCGGTTACGGCCAGCCCGATCCCGGACAACCGGCCTACGGCCAGCCCGCACCCGGACAGCAGCCCTACGGCCAGCCCGGATACACCCAGCCCGACGCGGGACAGTACGCCCAGCCCGGCTACGGACAGCCCGCCTACGGACAGCCGGCCTACGGGGCCCCGGGATACGGCGCCCCCGGCTACCCCGCGGCGGGCGGCTACCCGCTGGCCGGCAAGCCGGACAACAACCTGGTGTGGGCGATCGTCACCACCGTGCTGTGCTGCCTGCCGCTGGGCATCGTCGCGATCATCAAGGCGAACTCGGTTGACAAGCTGTGGGCCGCAGGCGATTTCGCCGGTGCCCAGGCCGCGGCCGACGAGGCCAAGCGCTGGTCGATGTGGGGCCTCATCGCCGGCATCGTGTGGTCGCTGATCTGGGTCGTCGTCGCCGTCTTGCTGATGGCGGGCGTCATCGGTGCGGCGTCGACCTCGACGTACACCTACACGCCGCGCTACAGCTACACCTACACCTCGCCGACGTACCCCACGTACTGAGCGATGCCCGTGGTGCAGCGGGCCCCCGACCGCACCGACCGAATGATCGGGGCGCTTGAGCGGTTCGGCTCGAACCCAGTGGTCGGACCGGCTGCGGTCCTCGCCGGTACCGCAGCCGTGGGGGCGCTCATCTGGTTCGGTGATCCGACCAATCCCGACGGCCACCTGCCAGCGTGCCCGACCAAGACGCTGCTGGGCATCGTCTGCCCCGGGTGCGGCACCATGCGGATGCTGTACTCCTTGATGCATGGCGACATCGCCGGGGCATTGCATTACAACGCCGTCGGCCTGGTCGCCGTCGTGCTGCTGGCGTGGTCCTTTGCCGCCTACTGCGCCAGGGTGTGGACCGGGCGGCGGTGGCGGACCTGGCAACACGGGCGGTATTCGGCGGTTGTCGTGCTCGTCGTGGTCGTCGTTTGGTTCGTCGTCCGCAATATTCCCGTCGCACCGTTCGACTCGCTTGCCGTCTGAATAACTGGAACGTGTTCTAGTCTGAAGGGTATGACTCTTCGCGTCGTCGAATGGTCGACCGGCACCGTCGGCCGACACGCCATCGAGGGAATCGACCGCCACCCGGACCTGGAACTGGTCGGGGTGTGGGTGTCTGATCCGGCCAAGGTCGGGAAGGACGCCGGGCGCCTGGCCGGTCTGGACCGCGACTTGGGAGTCGTGGCGACCAACGACAAGCAAGCGCTGCTCGACCTCAAGCCCGACGCCATCGTCCACACCGCGATGACCGACGATCGGATCTTCGAGGCGATCGGCGACCTCACCGAGTTCGTCCGCGCCGGCGTCAACGTCGTCTCCTCGGGCCCGGTCCTGCTGCAGTACCCGTTCGGCGTAGTGCCCGCAGCGGTGACCGACCCGATCATCGCGGCCGCGAAAGAAGGCGGCGCCACCCTGCACGTCAACGGAATCGACCCCGGCTTCGCCAACGATGTCCTGCCGCTGGCCATGACCAGCCTGTCGCGGCGCATCGACGAGGTTCGCGTTGCCGAGATCGCCGATTACTCGACCTACTACCAACCGGTCGTGAACAGCCAGATCTTCGGCTTCGGTCAGCCCATGGACGAGCGGCCGGTGCTGCTCAACCCCGGTGTCCTGTCGATGGCGTGGGGATCGGTGGTCCGCCAGATCGCCGCCGGTCTCGACGTCGTCCTCGACGAGCCCCTCATCGAGCGGATCGAGGAAGTCGCCGCCGACCGAGACTTGGAAACCGTCTCCGGGATGATCCCGGAGGGGACCCGCGCCGCGCTGCACTTCGAGGTCGTCGGACAGGTCGGCGGCGTGGATCGCATCGTGCTTGAGCACTACACGCGCAATCACCCCGATCAGTGCCCCGACTGGCCCAAGCCGACCAACGGCGATGGCTGCTACCGCATCGACATCACCGGCGACCCGGTGCTCAACGTCGAGTTCGGCCACCACGGGGAGAACGGCGACCACAACATCTCCGGCATGGTCGTCACGGCGATGCGGCTGGTCAATTCGGTTCCGGCGGTCGTCGCCGCCGAACCTGGCCTGGTCACCGCGCTCGACCTGCCGCCGATCACCGGTCGCGGTCTGGTCGCCGGTACCCAACCCGGCTGACGACCGCCCCATGCGGGGCCCGTCGGGGCACAATGGGCCCGTGACCTACCCGTCGTACCCGTACCCGCCGCAATACCCGCCCGTGGCGCGACAGCCATCTGCGGGCACTGCGATCACGGCGGTGGTGCTCGCCTACGCGGCGGTGGGCGCGGCCGGGATCGGGCTCATCTACACCGTGCCGCTGCCATCGCACTACGACGCCGGGCCGTTCTGGTTCGCGGTGGTCGCCGTCGAAGTCGCCACTCTCGTGCTACTCGGTGCCGGTGCGACGATGATGTTGGCCGGCGTCACCGCCGGGCGGTGGATGGTCGTCGCCGGGTGCGTCGTCCTCATCACGGCCGTGGTGGTCGGATCCATCATCCTGGTGGTGTACGCGGCGGACGCGGTCGAATCGTCGTCGAGGTCGACCGCCCCCGATGGCGACTGGTCGCCGGTCATCGCGTGGGGTGTGGGCATCGTCCTGGCCTTCCTGTTCGCAACGGTCGTGGTGCCCGCCGCGCTCATCGCCGGTCTGACGCTCTCGTCGTCGACCAAGCGGTGGGTCGAACGGCCCCGCGTCCGATGAGGCCGGCAGCCGACCCGGCGGCGTGTCGCGCCGCGGTGGTGGCGGTCGCCGATTGGATCCGCGACGACGACGTGCCGCCGCCCGCGCGGCCCGCAGTCGCGGCCGCTGTGCGCCTGACCGCACGGACCTTGCCGCAGATCGCCCCCGGTTCCTCGGTGGAGGTCCGCGTCCCGCCCTTCGTCGCCGTGCAGTGCATCGAGGGCCCCCGGCACACACGGGGCACGCCGCCCAACGTCGTCGAAACGACGGCGCGGACGTGGCTGCGCCTGGCCGCCGGGGTGGTCTCCTTTGACGAGGCGGTGGCCGCCGGTGAGGTCGACGTCTCCGGTTCGCGCGCGGGTGATGTGGCCCATTTCCTACCGATCGTGCCGCTCTAGAATTCGCTGAGAACCGCTACTGGCACGTAGAATGGGGGTCAGCCCTCAACTTCGACTCCCCGGAGCGACGAGTGACCGATTTGTCGATCAATTCGCCCAACCTCCTCCCCGACGACCCCTCCCCGGTGTCGTCGTGCGCGCCGTCGAACCCCGCACCGGTCGATCAGCCCGACAACGAGCCCCGCGAAGAATGCGGCGTATTCGGCGTTTGGGCACCCGGTGAGGACGTCGCCAAGCTCAGCTACTACGGGCTCTATGCCCTGCAGCACCGCGGCCAGGAAGCCGCGGGCATCGCCGTCGGCGACGGCGCCCAGGTCATCGTCTTCAAGGACCTCGGCTTGGTGAGCCAGGTCTTCGACGAGCAGACGATGGCGTCGATGGTCGGCCACGTCGCGATCGGCCACTGCCGGTACTCCACGACGGGAAGCACGACCTGGGAGAACTCCCAGCCGATCTTCCGCACGACCGCGGCCGGCAGCGGCGTCGCCCTGGGGCACAACGGCAACCTGGTGAACACTGCGGCACTGGCGGCACGCGCCCACGAGCTGGGCTTGGACAGTAGCGGCGGCGCCACGTCGGACTCCGACCTCGTGGGCGCGCTCCTCGCGTACGGCGCCGCCGACAAGACCCTCGAACAAGCGGCCCTCGACCTGCTCCCCGAGCTCGAGGGAGCGTTCTGCCTGACGTTCATGGACGAGAACACCCTGTACGCGGCGCGCGATCCGCACGGTATCCGACCGTTGTCGTTGGGCCGTCTGGACCGCGGGTGGGTCGTCGCATCGGAGACCGCGGCCTTCGACATCGTCGGCGCGTCCTTCGTCCGCGACATCGAGCCCGGCGAACTCCTCGCCATCGACGCCGACGGCGTGCGCACCAGCCACTTCGCCGCACCCACGCCCAAGGGCTGCATCTTCGAGTATGTCTACCTCGCGCGCCCCGACAGCGTGATCAACGGCCGCACGGTGAACTCGGCGCGCGTAGAGATCGGCCGTCGTCTGGCCCGCGAGCACCCCGTCGACGGTGATCTGGTCATCCCGGTGCCGGAGTCGGGGACCCCGGCCGCCGTCGGTTTCGCCCAAGAGTCGGGCATCCCCTACGGGCAGGGCCTGATGAAGAACGCCTACGTCGGGCGCACGTTCATCCAACCGTCGCAGACCATCCGCCAGCTGGGCATCCGCCTCAAGCTCAACCCGCTGCGCGAGGTGATCCGGGGCAAGCGGCTCGTCGTCGTCGACGACTCGATCGTCCGCGGCAACACCCAGCGCGCACTGATCCGCATGCTGCGTGAGGCGGGCGCTGCCGAGGTCCACGTGCGCATCGCCTCGTCGCCGGTCCGCTGGCCGTGCTTCTACGGCATCGACTTCGCCTCACCGGCCGAGCTGATCGCCAACGGCATGGACGCCGACGAGCCGGCCGCGATGGTCGACGGTGTACGGCAGGCGATCGGTGCCGACAGCCTCGGTTACATCTCCATCGACGAGATGGTCGCCGCCACCGAGCAGCCGTCGTCGCAGCTGTGCAAGGCGTGCTTCGACGGCAACTACCCGATCGCCTTGCCCAGCGAGACGGCGATGGGCAAAGCGGTGCTCGAGTCGCTGCGCGGCGCCCCGGGCGTCGATCCACTCACCGCGGCCAATGACAACGTCAGCGCCGTGATGCGCCCCTAGCGCGCCAGCGCGATGAGTCCCACCTCGCCGCGTCGGGTAGCGTAAGCAGTCGTCCCCCCTTCCTTCCTCAGGAGTTTCGCCATGTCCACACGCGACTCGGGCGGTTTGCCCCCGGAGAACGCGTCCTACGCGGCCGCGGGCGTCGACATCGATGCCGGGGAACGCGCCGTGGAGCTCCTCGCCCCGCACGCCAAGCGGGCCACGCGCCCCGAGGTCGTCGGCGGTATCGGCGGCTTCGCCGGACTATTCGCGCTCAAGGGCGACTACCGCGAGCCGCTGCTGGCCTCGTCCAGCGACGGCGTCGGCACCAAGCTGGCCGTCGCGCAAGCGATGGGCCGCCACGACACCGTCGGTCGCGACCTCGTCGCCATGGTCGTCGACGACCTCGTGGTCTGCGGTGCCGAACCGCTTTTCCTGCAGGACTACATCGCCATCGGCAAGGTCGTGCCGGAGATCGTCGCCGAGATCGTCAAGGGCATCGCCGACGGATGCGTCGATGCGGGATGCGCGCTGCTGGGCGGGGAGACCGCCGAACACCCCGGACTCATGGCCGACGGCCACTACGACATCTCCGCGACCGGGGTGGGCGTTGTGGAGGCCGACGAGGTGCTCTCGGCCGACCGCGTTCGTGCTGGCGACGTCGTGATCGCGATGGCCTCGTCGGGCCTGCACTCCAACGGCTATTCGCTGGCTCGCAAGGTGCTGCTGGAGTGGGGCCACATGGACCTCAACGGCCACGTCGAGGAGCTTGACCGCACCCTCGGCGAGGAACTCCTGGAGCCGACGCGGATCTATGCCCGCGACTGTCTGGCCCTGATCGCCGAGGCCGAGGTGCGGACTTTTGCCCACGTCACCGGTGGTGGCCTCGCCGACAACCTCTCGCGTGTGCTGCCTCCCGGCGTTGTCGCCGAGCTGGAACGCTCGAGTTGGTCCCCGGCGCCGATCTTCGCGCTGATTGCGCAGCGCGGGCGGGTATCGCGCGAGGAGATGGAGCGCACCTTCAACATGGGGGTGGGCATGGTCGCGATCGTCGCGCCCGAGGACACCGACCGTGCCCTCGCAGTGCTGACTGCGCGGCACGTCGACAGCTGGGTGCTGGGCACCATCAAATCGGGCGGCCGTGACGCCGCCAAGGGGAAGACCGGCGTGGCGACGCTGGTCGGTGAACACCCGCGCTTCTAAGCGCCGCTGCTGCTGGTCTGACGGGCAAGCGAAACACCGCTAAGCACCCGCGCGCTAAGCGCAGAGGTGCCCGGGGGTCTAACTGGTGGAAGATGCCCGACGCGATGCGTCAGGCGTGACGCCATTCATCCTCGTCGGCCCAATTGTCCACCGGGTCCGAGTGCGGGGTGTCGTCGCCGGAGAGTTCGCGCTGCAGTCTCTCCAGGTCCGTCTGGTGCGTCGAGTACTTGAGTTGACGTGCAACCTTGGTCTGCTTGGCTTTTGCCCGGCCGCGGCCCATTTGGGACCCCCTCGCACAATTCCGGGGCGGCCACAATCCGCTAGTGGCGGCCCCGTGATTCAGTAGGAATATCTGTCGTGGGACCTAGTCTAGCCTGAACCGTCGCTGAATGCGGCCTTCGGGGCCCGCCAGCGATTCCGGCGTTTCCGGCTCAGCGGTTGCGCAGTCGGTCGATGGCTTCCCGGCCGGCCTGCGGATGGGTGTCGGCGACGACGGAATCGGGGTCGACGCTCGCCGCTACCGACTCGTCGTCGACCGTGACGGCCAGCTCGGTGGTCTCGTCGACACCGCGTTTGACCAGCGCCAGGGCGATCGGGCCGAGTTCGAAATGATCGACGGTGCTCCCGATGCGCCCGACTGCCCGCCCACCGGCCGTTACCGTGTCGCCCGGCCGCGGACGCGTGTCGGTACTGCCATCTAGGTGCAGCAGGACGAGGTGGCGCGGTGACCGACCGAGGTTGTGTACGCGGGCCACCGTCTCCTGGCCGCGGTAGCAGCCCTTGTCGAGGTGGACGGCGCCCTGCTCCGCGGGCGACCCGATCCAGTGGACCTCGTGCGGGATCGTGCGGTCGTCGGTGTCGACGGCGACGAGCGGTCGACGCGCCGCGATCCGGTGCGCGTGATAGGCCCACGACCCGGCCATCGTCGCCCCGGCTTCGATGAGGGCGTGCCAGCGCTGCTGCGCTTCGGTCTCCGGAAGGACAAGGTCGACGACGGGCAGGTCGCGGCTCTCGCCGATCGGCGGCATGATCCGCCAGAAGCCGAGCGGCTCGTCGTCGTGATGGAGCTCGGGAAGGTCGCCGGCGTCGTAAACGGCGGCACCGGAAGGGATTTCGAGCAGCTCCGCGATCGGTCCGTCGGTGGCGGCGGGGCCGACGAGTGTCAACACGCACATGTCCGGGCGCGCCACCGGCTCAGCTTTGGCCCAGAAGACCATCTTGGTGAGGAAGTCGACCAGCTCCGGTCCGCGCGGTCCCGGGGTGTCCACCCAGGTCACCTCGTCGATGTCGGTGAGGACGAAATGGTCGACGATGCGGCCATTGAGGTCCAGCGACAGGTTCTCGGCGCTACGGCGGTCGGGTAGGTCCGAGACGAATTGGCTGGAGATGGTGTGCAGCCAGGTCAGGCGCTCGTCGCCGGAGATCTCCAACACGGAGCGGTCGGAGCGGTCGACGATGATCGCCCCGGTCGTCGCGGCGCGCTGCTCGCCCAGCGGATCGCCGTAGTGCCAGGCCACCCGTCGGGAGCCGGGTCCATGGCCGTAGACGCCGTCCGGCTCAGCCACTGCGCCGACGGTGTTCGCGTCGAGATGGCTGGTGAGGATGACCGAGGATTCCACGACTCCACGATAGCCTTGCGCCATGGCCACCCCTGTCCTGATCGACGTTCACCACGGGCGTCGCGATCCCGCTGTGCCTCTCATCCACGCCGACGATCTCGCCGTGGTGCGCGGTGACGGGATCTTCGAGACACTGCTCATCCGCGACGGGAAGGTGTGCAACGTGGCGCGCCACCTGGCGCGCATGCGCGCGGGTGCGCGGCGGATGGACCTGCCTGACCCTGACCCGGTGACGTGGGGGAGGGCCGTCGAGGACGCACGCGCCACCTGGGTCGACGCTAACGGCGACGTGGAGGGGCTGCTCCGGCTCGTCTATTCCCGTGGGCGGGAATCCGATCCGGCCGACGTTGACACCCCCGAGGCCACGACCGCGCTAGTGATGGTCACCGACGCGGGGCCGCACGCCGCACGTGCACGTGCCGACGGTGTCGCCGTGTGCCTGCTGGACCGCGGCTACACCGTCGACTTCGCCGGCCGGGCCCCGTGGCAGCTGATCGGCGCCAAGACGCTGAGCTACGCGGCGAACATGGCTGCCTTGCGTTACGCGCGGGCCCACGGCTTCGACGACGTGGTCTACACGTCGGCCGACGGGCAGGTGCTGGAGGGGCCGCGATCGACCGTCGTCGCGGTCACCGGCCGGGTTCTACGGACGCCGCCGGTCGAAGCGGGGATCCTGCCGGGCACCACGGTCGCCGCGATCTTCGCGCTGGCGCACGAGGAGGGGTGGGCGTGCAAGGAGGAGCCCCTCGTACCCGACGATCTGCTGGCGGCCGATTCGGTGTGGCTGTGCTCCTCGGTGACCGTCGCGGCCCGCGTCACGCGCATCGACGATGTGCCGATGCCGTTGCGCGAGGCCGGTGCTGACACCGCGGCACAATTTGCCGATCTGGCGATGCGGGCGGTCGTGCGGGCGTAGCCGGCGTGAGCAGGACCACTTCTATCGGGGACCGGAGTCCCTTGTGGCGCTTTGCCGTGCGACTTACGTTGGATCCGATCTACTATTGCATGTAGTAGTAGCCGTTATTCAGCGCCCGGCCCGGCAGATGAGGCATACACATGGACGTCGTCGACATTTCCCGTTGGCAATTCGGGATCACGACCGTTTACCACTTCATCCTGGTCCCGCTGACCATCGGGCTCGCCCCGATGATCGCGGTGATGCAGACGATGTGGCATTTCACCGGCAACGACGCGTGGCTGCGCGCCACCAAGTTCTTCGGCAAGCTCTTCCTGATCAACTTTGCCCTCGGCGTCGCCACCGGCATCGTGCAGGAGTTCCAGTTCGGCATGAATTGGAGCGAGTACAGCAGGTTCGTGGCCGACGTCTTCGGCGCGCCGCTGGCGTTGGAGGGCCTCGTCGCCTTCTTCGCCGAGTCGACGTTCATCGGCCTGTGGGTCTTCGGCTGGGGCCGGTTGAGTAGGCGCATCCATCTGCTGTGCATCTGGATGGTCGCCTTCGGCGTCAACGCGTCGGCGTACTTCATCATCGCCGCCAATTCGTGGATGCAGCACCCGGTGGGCGTCGAGTGGGACGACACCCGCCACCGCCCTGCGATGAACAACATCGTCGCGGTGCTCACCAACAACACGACGCTCGCTGCCTTCCCGCACGTCATCGCCGGTGCGCTGCTCACCGCGGCGACTTTCGTCGGCGCCATCGGTTGCTGGTGGATGGCCCGCACCTCCTGGCGGGCTCGCCAACTGCGCCTGGTTGCGGCCGGCGGCGACGCCGCCGTCGGCGTCGAGGTGGAGGAGACCACCGCGCCGAGCCTTGTCGACGCCACTCCCGAGGCGCTCGACGACGATGCCAAGCAACTGTGGCGGCCGGTGACTCGATTCGCCCTGTGGGTGACGATCGCCGCCGGTATCGCGGTGATCCTCACCGGCGATCTGCAGGCACAGATCATGTTCAAGCAGCAGCCCATGAAGATGGCCGCGGCCGAATCGCTCTGCGTTTCGGAGAAGGGTGCCGCGTTCTCGGTCCTGTCCATCGGGAGGCAGAACAATTGCGACAACATCAAGCACGTCGTCGCGGTGCCGGGCATGCTCTCCTTCCTCGCCGACCACCGGTTCGACACCGAGATCAGGGGTGTCAAGGAGCTGCAGGAGGAGTACACCACGGCGTTCGCCGGAAACCCGGCCTACGCCGGGCAAAACTTCGCGCCCAACCTGTTCGTCACGTACTGGTCGTTCCGCGCGATGATCACGTGGGCCTTGGGCTCGGTGATCATCGCCCTCGGGGGGCTGTGGCTGACCAGGCGCAAGCAGGTGGTGACATCGCGGCGCTTCGGACTGCTCGCGCTGTGGCTCCTGCCGACCCCGTTCCTCGCCAACGCGTCGGGGTGGATCTTCACCGAGATGGGCCGCCAGCCGTGGGTGGTAGCACCGAACTGGGTCGACGACCTCGACCCGCTGCGCGTCTCGATGCTGGTGCAGCACGGTGTGTCCAACAACTCGGCCGGCCTGGTGCTGGGATCGCTCATCGTGTTCACGCTGCTCTACGGCGCTCTCGGCGTCGTGTGGTTCGCGCTGCAGCGTCGCTACATCCGGGAGGGACCCGCGGCACCCGGCCACGACGAGCAGGTACTCGAGAACTCCGACGACGACAAGCAATTGTCGTTCGCGTACTGACCCGGCGAAACGCTACAGAGACGAGACGACCATGGGATTGCCCGAGTTCTGGTTCATTCTGATCGCAGTGCTGTTCACCGGCTACTTCGTGCTGGAGGGCTTCGACTTCGGCGTCGGCATGCTGATGGGCCTGATCGGCCGCGGTGACGACAACAAGCGGCGCGCCATCCTCAACACCATCGGACCGGTGTGGGACGGCAACGAGGTGTGGCTGCTGACGGCGGGCGGCGCGATGTTCGCCGCCTTTGGCGGCTGGTACGCGACGATGTTCACCGCCTTCTACCTACCGCTGTTGTTGATCCTGGTGGCGCTGATCGTGCGCGTGTGCGCGATCGAGTGGCGCGGCAAGATCAACGATCCGCAGTGGCGCCGGGCGTGGGACTGGTGCATCGCCGTCGGGTCGTGGGTGCCGGCACTGCTGTGGGGCGTCGCGTTCGCCAACGTGGTGCGCGGACTGCCGATCAACTCCGATGCCCAGTTCACCGGCACGTTCTGGGGGCTGCTCAACCCATACGCCCTGCTGGGTGGATTGACGACGCTGCTCGCCTTCCTCACGCACGGGGCGGTGTTCCTGTCCCTCAAGACCGCTGACAGCCTGCGTGACGAAGCCATGCTGTGGGCGTCGCGGCTGTCCGTCGCGATGACCGTCGTGGCGGCGGCGTTCCTGCTGTGGACCCAGTTCGCCTACGGCAAGGGATGGACGTGGGCGCCGGTGCTCATCGCTGCGGTCGCGGCGCTTGCCACCATCGTCTTCACCTGGACCAAGCGTGAGGGATGGGCGTTCGGTGCGACGTCGATCGCCATCATCTCCACGATCGTGACGCTGTTCGGTTGCCTGTACCCGGCGGTCTTGCCGTCGACGACCGACTCGGCCTACAGCCTGACCATCGCGAACACGTCGTCGAGCCACTACACCCTGGTCATCATGACGTGGGCCGCGGCGTTCATCACGCCGGTCGTGGTGATCTACCAGGGTTGGTCCTACTGGGTGTTCCGCCAGCGGATCTCCACCGATGCCATCCCGCCGTCGGTGGGCCTGGCGTCGCTGCGCGGGTGAGCGCGGGCCCGCTGGATCCCCGTTTGCTGCGCCGATCGCCGGCTGCGCGACGGTACATCGGGGTGACGGTGCTCGCTGGCCTGGTGACGACGCTGGCCGTTATCGCGGTCGCGTTCGCCGTGGCGTCGATCCTCGCCGAACTGGTGGCTGAACCGTTGCGGTGCAGTTTCGACGCGCAGACTCCGCACCTGCTACTGCTCGTCGGCGCCGTTATCGTGCAGACCTTGACGGTCTACGCCGGGCAGCGCTATGCCCAGCGTGCGGCACAGACGGTGATCGGGCAGGTTCGCGACGATGTGTTGGGCGCGTTGACCGACCCGGCGCGCACCGATATGCGCAGCCTCGTCGCCAGGCGGTCGCGCGCGTCGACGGTGTTGTTGGCCGGGCTCGATGACCTCGGCCCCTACCTGTCGGCGTATGTGCCCTCGCTGATACTGGCCGTCACTCTGACGCCGATCGTCATCGTCGTGATCGCCGCCGTCGACCTCGTGTCCGCCGGATTGATCGTGCTGACGATCCCGTTGATCCCGATCTTCGGCATCCTGATCGGGCTGATGACGCGTGACCGCACGCAGGCCAAACTGGACGCCACCGCACGCCAGCAGTCGATGCTGCTGGACTTGATCGCGGGGATCCCGACGTTGCGCGCGCTGCACCGGGCGCAGGGGGCCGCGGCTCAGGTGAAGGACCTGGGATCGTCATGGCGCCGGTCGACGATGGGCACGCTGCGCGTCGCGTTCCTGTCCGGGGCGTGGCTGGAACTGATGGCGACACTATCGGTGGCGCTGGTCGCGGTGAGTATCGGCCTGCGCCTGGTGTACGGCGAGATGTCGCTGTTCGCAGGGGTACTGGCGTTGATCCTGGCTCCCGAGGCGTACCGGCCGCTGCGGCAGGTGGGTGCGGCATTCCACGACTCGGCCGACGGGGTGGCGGCTACCGACGAGGCGTTCGCGTTGGTCGACGCCGACGCCGACGCCGACGCCGCGGTGGTCGAGTGCTCGCGAGGAACAAACGGATGTATCGAGACTCCGCCGAACCTGGCAGGCGCGACGATCAGATTCGCCGGAATCGGTGTGCGCTCTCGCGACGGATGGGCCCCACGTGATCTGCGTGCGGACTGTGCACCCGGTGCGGTCACTGTTCTTACCGGACCGAATGGCTCGGGCAAATCGACGGCGCTGGCCGCGCTGCTGGGGTTGGTCGGACTCGACGAGGGCGCGATCATCGTCGACAACACGGTTCTCTCACAAGCGGACCGGGCCGCGTGCCAGTCGCAGATCGCGTGGTTGCCGCAGCATCCGGCGATGGTGCCGGGCACCGTCGCGGAGAACCTCGCACTCTACGGACCGCTGGATCCCGATGCGCTTGCGTCTGCTGCTGCCGCTGCCGGGTGGGACGGCGCCGGACACTCGGCGGGGCAGCGCCAGCGGTTGGCACTGACACGGACGCTGGCCCGCGACGTCCCGGTCGTGCTCCTCGACGAGCCGACGGCCCACCTCGACGAGGCCTCACGCGTGCGTGTGATCGCCGCGGTCGTGGCACGCGCTCGGGCCGGTGCGACGGTGATCGTCGCCGCGCACCGCACCGAATGGCTCGACGCTGCCGACCGGATCATCGACCTGGCTAGGGAGACGGCCCGGTGACGGCGTCCGCCGGCCTTCGCGGTGATCCCGTGTGGCGCGTACTGGGGGCGCTCGACATCCGACGCCGCGGCATCGCTGTGTCGTTGGCCTACGGCGTGGGCGGATCGTTGAGCGCACTGGGCCTGGCGGCCCTCTCAGCGTGGTTGATCACCCGGGCCTGGCAGCAGCCGCCGATCCTTTCGCTATCCATCGCGATCACCGCAGTCCGGGCGCTCGGGATCACACGCGGGCTGTTCCGCTATCTCGAGCGGCTGGCCACCCACGACGTCGCGCTGCGCGCGATGGCCACCGCGCGGGAGAAGGTCTACCGCGCGCTGGCCAACGGCAATGCCGCGTCGACGGTGTCGATCCGCCGCGGCGACCTGTTGGCTCGCACCGGTGCCGATGTCGACGAAATCGGCAATGCGGTCGTGCGCTCCGTCCTGCCCGCCGCGGTGGCCGCGGTCACCGGTGTCGCCGCGGTGGTGATCATGGCGTTCGTGTCGCCGTCGGCCGCGGTGGTGCTGGCGATCGCACTCGTCGTCGCCGGGGTCGCCGCACCCGTGCTCGCCTCCCGTGGTGCCGCTTCGGTGGCACGGTCAGCAGTGGACGGTCGGGCGGCGGTCTCCTCGTCGACGATGCTGTTGCTCGACCACGGGCCCGAGCTGGCGGTGGCTGGTCGGCGTATGCAGGTGCTCGATGAGGTGTCGCGAGCCCAGCGCGAGGTGGCCGACGCCACCGACCGCG
This sequence comes from Gordonia sp. UBA7599, assembly GCA_002477755.1. GTDB lineage: Bacteria > Actinomycetota > Actinomycetes > Mycobacteriales > Mycobacteriaceae > Gordonia. The sequence goes on along the minus strand of DLKD01000143.1, from coordinate 16,597 downwards.
GTGCCCGGCTGCACGCGCTGGGCGGCGCCGTGACACCGCTGGCGATGGGCGTCACGGTCATTGCCGCCTGCTTGATAGGGATGTCGCTGGCCGCCGGCGGTGATCCGAGCCCGATGCGGCTCGGCGTGCTACTCCTACTCGGCCTGTCCGCCTTCGACGCCATCACGCCGCTGGCCGCCGCGGGGGTCACGTGGCAGCACAGTCGGGTCGCGGCAGAGCGCGTGTTGGATTTGGCGGGAGACCCGGTCGAGTGGGGTGTCGTGTCACCCGGCTCAGCCGATGTCGCACGGCACCGCGGACCCGTCCGGGTCATCGTCGACGGGGTGTCGTGGGGGTGGGCCGACGGTCCGGCGCTGGGTGGTCCGATCGAGCGCGTACTCGAGCCGGGTGCACGGATGGCCGTTGTGGGACCGTCGGGGTCGGGAAAGTCGACGCTGTTGTTGACGTTGGCCGGACTGCTCGCGCCACGGGTCGGCGCGGTCGTGTGCTCCGATGTCGACGGGGAGCCCGTCGACGCCGCTGCGGCGACGCTGTACTGCGCCGAGGATGCCCACCTGTTCTCCGCGTCGGTGCGGGAGAACCTGCTCGTCGGTCGAGGTGACGCGACGTATCCGGAGATGATCGACGCGCTGCGCGCCGTCGGTCTGGGGGAGTGGCTATCCGGTTTGTCCGATGGGCTCGACACCGTTCTGGTCGGCGGGTCAGCTGCGGTGTCGGGTGGTCAGCGGCGCCGATTGCTGTTGGCTCGAGCGCTGCTCAACGCTTCGCCGGTCGTCTTGCTCGACGAGCCGACCGAGCACCTGGATGCGACCGATTCCGATGCGCTGCTGCGTGCGGCGCTGGGTGATCTGTTCGGTCCGGAGCGCACGGTCGTGGTGGTGACGCACCATTTGCCGCCCGACCTGAAGGCCGACCTCGTCGTCGGTCAGCCGGCGTAGCGGTCGAGCTTGGCCGAGAGGCGCGGCGCCAGCTCCCCGTCGATGAGCCGTTCTTCGACGTAGGCGAAGGAACCGTCCTCGGCGATGCCGTAGAGGCGCTTGGCGCCGTGGAGTTTCGTGGCGGTGGCGGTGCTGACGAGGGCGTCCGTGGCGACCTCCCACGCGGTCTGGGCGAGCGGTTTGCCGTAGAGCAGCTCGACATATCCCTCGGCGTGGGCGATGAGCAACTCGATCGAGTCGTCCTCGCTGATGCGCCAGTACCCGGTCTCGCGGAACAGGGGGGCGATGAACTCGCCGCGGTTGTCGATCGACCACGACCGTGTCTGCCAGTTCAAGTAGTTCTGGCCGTCGTGGCTGACGATGATCTGCTCGGCGTAGCGGAGGTCGTCACCGTCGTCGCCGAGGCCATGTCCCACGCCTTCGCCGCGCCACACGCCGACCATTGGCAGGAGGGCGAGCAACCCGTCGTGCAGATTGGCGCCCTCGCGCAGATTGGCCGTGTCAGCGGGCAGCGGAAGATCACCCCAGGAGGGGAGATTGCGCGATCCGGTCGTCTCGGCGATCGATGCAGCCTGCTCGATCGCCTCGTTGCCGGAGCGGGTCACGACTCGTCGTTGACGAGGCGATAGATCGCGTAGACCCCGAACCAGGTGATCAGGATCGAGCACAGGACCAGCAGCACGGTGAAGAAATGTTCCACGGACTGATACTAACTGTTGACCCTGGCCTGCGGGCGCTCAGACCCCGGCGAGAAGTGCCTTGAGTACGGAAAAGTCGGCGGGCCGGGAGGCGCGGACATTGCCATGAGGCAATCCGAAACGGGGCAGGCCCCGTACCGCCTTCTGCGGTACGGGGCCTGCCCTCTGGCTTACGCCTACTTCGAGACGACGATGGTCTCGGTGTGGATACCGGGACCCTCCGGCGTGACGATCACATCGCCGTTGCCGATGGAGGACAGGGCGCGAAGCGTCCACGTCCCCGGAGCGGCGAAGAACCGGAAGTCACCGGTCCCGCTCGTCACGACCTCCGCGGTGAACTCACCGGTCGAGTCGAGCAGCCGCACGAACGCGCCCGGAACGGGAGCGCCGGCAGTATCGGTGACCTGCCCGGTCAGGACGGTCTCCTTCTCCACGTCGACGCCGGCCGGCAACTGCTGGCCCTGCTTGGGTGCTGCACACATACCTACTTGCCCTCTCCGAGCTCGACCGGGACGCCGACCAGCGATCCGTACTCAGTCCAGCTGCCGTCGTAGTTCTTGACGTTCTCGTGGCCCAGCAGCTCCTGCAGGACGAACCAGGTGTGGCTGGAGCGCTCACCGATACGGCAGTAGGCGATGGTCTCCTTCTGTCCGTCGAGACCGGCCTCGGCGTAGAGCTCGGTCAGCTCATCGTCGCTCTTGAAGGTGCCGTCCTCGTTGGCAGCCTTGCTCCACGGCACGTTGATCGCACCGGGGATGTGGCCGGGGACCTGGCTCTGCTCCTGCGGCAGGTGCGCGGGGGCGAGGATCTTGCCGCTGAACTCGTCCGGGCTGCGCACGTCGACGAGGTTCTTGACGTTGATCGCGTCGACGACCTCGTCGCGGAAGGCGCGGATCGCGTTGTTCGGAGCGGCCGCGGTGTAGGTGGTCGCGGGGAGGGTGACGGTGTCGGTGCTCAGCGGGCGACCGTCGAGCTCCCACTTCTTGCGACCGCCGTCGAGCAGCTTCACGTCCTGGTGGCCGTAGAGCTTGAAGTACCAGTACGCGTACGCGGCGAACCAGTTGTTGTTGCCGCCGTAGAGGATGACGGTGTTGTCGTTGCCAATGCCGCGCTCGGACAGGAGCGCGCCGAACTGCTCGGCGTTGACGAAGTCGCGGCGGACCGGGTCCTGCAGGTCCTTCTTCCAGTCGAGCTTGACCGCACCGGGGATGTGCCCCGTGTCGTAGGCCGAGGTGTCCTCGTCGACCTCGACGAAGACGACGTTGTCGGCGTCGAGGTTCTGCTCAGCCCATTCGGCGCTGACCAGTACATCATTGCGAGCCATGATGGTTCCCTTTCACATGGTGGAGATCTTTGGGGGAGGGGGTGGTGATGACGGCCGCGTCACTCAAGCCCGGTCATGGGCGAGGAGACACGAGAAGTCTTGAGGAAGAATCCGCTGCCGCCATCCGAGGGTGGTGGCGCGTGGGCGACCACCGTCTAGCGACAGCAACAAGCCGCGAAGCGACAGAAGTCGATCGCGTAGCGGCGAGTGAGCATGAGCTCGCGGCCTGATTGCATGCCACGACCATACACCGAGCCGGAACGGGCTTCAGAACTGGTCAGGCCTTACCGTCAAGGTGCGTGCTTCCCCGCTGATCAGGATGTCGCTACCGGCGCTGTTCGCCTTCGTCGCTACCACCGCCCACGGCAGCGTCGGGTACGGCACCCGGCCACTGAACCGTGCCAAGACGGCGGTCGTGAACTCGGCGGGCACATGGCCGTCGGCGTGCTCCTGCGGCCCGGTGTAGAAACCGGTCGCGACGATCACGAGCTCGCCGTCGACGACGGACAGGTCGACGGTGACGGTCACCTTGACGCGCTGGCCGTCGAACTTCTGTGCCGACGGCCCGAAGCGGCCATCGGTGCGCGGGCTCGGGCGCTGCGGCGGCAGTGACACGGTCCCCGTGAGAAGAACGCCCTTGGACAGTTCGAGCAATCCGTCGCCGGGACCGCCGCCACCGGCGCGGTCCTTGGGCGCAGGGGTGTTCACCGCGAGATCGGTGATGTCGAGCATGCGCCCGAGGTTCACCGAGTCGAGCTTGGCGTAGGCGTGCACGCCGCGCAGTGTGATGGGCGCACCGCCGTGCCAGCGATCGGCCGCCGGCGCGTGGACCGCATCGGCGCGCACCCCCAGTTCGGCGCGGCACACGGTGGTGGTGCAGGTCAGTGGTACGCCCTTCAGGTCGGGAGGCCCGGGGGCTGTAACGCCGCGTGCGGTGATGACGAGACCGGGGAATTCGTCGCGGTCGGCGTACTTCGCGAAAGGGAAGCCGCCGAGGGTGACCTCGGGTTCAAAGGTGACCCGCGGCGACGTCGTCAAAGCGGTCGCCAGCTCGTGTTCGCTGCGTGCCGCGCGCAAGGTGTCGATAGTCACCAGCACCGCAATTATGACCGTGACCAGCGCAAACACCGTCACGACGACGAAACGCCGACGTAGTGTGGAGTTGACGATGTGAACTGAACGTGTCATCAGCGTTATTCTTGCACCTGATCCCGCTGCCGGTGCCGTCAGTGTGGGGGCCCTCGACGGCACCCAACCTCCCCTGTCGCTTCCGGTCACGGTCGCGGCCCGACCCTGATGCGAAGTGCGTGATGGACCTCCTGCTCCTGACCTCCCACCCCGATCCTGGTTCGGTACTGCCCTCGCTCTCCCTGTTGGCGCACAGCGTGCGCGACGCACCGGCCGACGTGTCCGCGCTGCTCACCACCGAATCCGCCCACGCCGTTCTCGTCGATGCCCGCACCGACCTCGCCGCCGCACGCAACCTGTGCCGCCTCCTGTCGAGCACCGCGTCGATTCCCGTCGTCGCCGTGTTGACCGAGGGTGGGCTCATCGCGGTCAATGCGGAGTGGAACCTCGACGACTTCCTGCTCGCCGACACCGGGCCCGCCGAGCTCGACGCACGTCTGCGGATGCTGACGGCGCGCCGCGTGGCCCCGCGGCCGGAGGAGAGCAATTCGACGCTGACTCTGGGTGCGGTCACGATCGACGAGGAGACCTACACCGCACGGCTGCGCGGACGGCCGATGGACCTGACCTACAAGGAGTTCGAACTCCTCAAATACCTCGTCGCCCATGTCGGGCGGGTGTTCACCCGCGCGCAGCTGCTACACGAAGTGTGGGGCTACGACTACTTCGGCGGTACGCGCACCGTCGACGTGCACGTCCGACGGTTGCGCGCCAAACTCGGCCCCGACCACGAAGCGCTCATCGGCACCGTCCGCAACGTCGGCTACAAGGCGGTGCGCCCCGCGCGCGGGCGCGGCGCCGACCCCGACGCCGATCTCGACGTCGACGAGATCTTCGACGAACAGACCGCAGCGCCGTAGTGGCTGACCCAGAAGCGATCAACGCAGAAGGCGTGAACATAGTCGAACGGCGAGTTCTGTCGCCCGACGACCAGCGGGCCGTGCACGCGATCCTCGATGCCGCAGGGGAGGCCGACGGGGTGGCTGCCCTGGGTGAGGCCCCGGTAGCCGCCCTGGGTCGGCACAGCCCCGCGGTACACCACGTGCTCGCATTCGACGCCGACGTACTCGTCGGCTACGCCTCGGTGTTGCCCGGCCGTGACGGTGAGCCGTCGACGGTCGAGGCCGTGGTCGCCCCACCGGCCCGTGGCCGGGGGATCGGCACCGAGTTGCTCACCGCAGCACTGGCCGTCGGAGGCGCCGACACTCGGGCGTGGGCGCACGGCGATCTGCCGGCCGCGCGTGCACTGGCCGCCCGGTTGGGCCTGGTGCCGCGCCGCGAGCTACTGCAGCTGCGCCGCGGACTGGAAGAGCTTCCGGCACTGCCATCGCACGATGACATCGAGTTGCGCACCTACGCCGGGCCCGCTGACGACGCGGAGATCCTGCGCGTGAACAACGCTGCTTTCGACTGGCACCCCGAGCAGGGTGGGTGGACCGCAGAACAGATCGTCGAGCGGACCGGCGCGGACTGGTTCGACCCTGCCGGGCTGTTCCTGGCCTTCGATCGCAGTGTCGGTGGCGCCGACGATGCGAAGCTCCTCGGGTTCCACTGGACCAAGATCCACGACGAGCAGTTGGGTGAGGTCTACATCGTCGGCGTCGACCCGGCCGCCCAGGGGCGTGGCCTCGGCCGCCAGCTCACCCTCGCCGGGCTGCACTACCTCGCGCAGCGGGTCTCCACGGTGACGCTGTACGTCGAAGGCGACAACACCGCGGCGCTGGCGACCTATCGGAACCTCGGTTTTGCGCGCTACCTCGCCGACGTGGCCTACGGTCGGGCCGACGATGCTGCTGACGGGCCCTAAGTCGTCTCGATGAGTTGCTGCGGCGTCATGCCGGTCGTCTGGAAGACGACGCGGCGGCCGATGAGGACGGCATGGTCGGCGAACCGCTCGTAATAGCGGCCCAGCAGTGTCACGTCGACGGCGGCCGCGACACCGTGCTTCCACTCCCGGTCCATCAGTACCGAGAACAGATGGCGGTGCAGGTCGTCCATTGCGTCGTCGTCCTCCTCGAGGCGCAATGCGTCCTGTGAGTCCTGAGACTCGAGCACCTCGCGTGCGGAGTGCGCGAGCTTCACCGCCAGTCGGCCCATCTCGGCGAAGTAGCCGTCGACCTCTTCGGGCAGTGTCTTGCTGGGGTGCCGACGCCGCGCCACCTTGGCGACGTGCAGGGCCAGCGCGCCCATCCGGTCCACGTCGGAGACGATCTGGAAGCCGGTGACGGTCGCGCGGAGGTCGGCGGGCAGCGGCGCCTGCTGGGCGAGCAGTGCGAATGCCTGCTTCTCTGCCTTGGCCGACAGCTCGGTCATCCGGTCGTGGTCGGTGATCACCTGCTCGGCGACGGGGAGGTTGGCCCGCAGCAATGCTTGGGTGGCGCGGTCCATCGCGATTCCGGCGAGATCGCACATCTCGCCCAGAATGCCGTTGAGCGCGGCTACCTGTTCCTGGTAGGCGCTGGACTTGCCGGAACGCTTCCGCATGAGGTCAAGCCTAGTCGCAGCTCGCGTCTCCGGCGTTCGTGACAGCCAGGTCGCTGGGCAGGTTGCCTTCGACCTTGCGTGCGGGCAGCTGCTCGGCGTTGATCTTGGTGCCCGGCGTCGCATACGAGTTCAGGGTCGTCGACATCGTGAAATCCGATCCGAGGATCAGCTCGACACCCGACTTCACCGACCGGTCGGGCTGGATTTTCGCGCCCGGGAACATGTGCGCGACGGTGGCGGCCGCGGCGCGCTGCCCCGGGCCGTAGCGGACGACGGTCTCCTCCACGTGCTGGCTGGAGTCGGCGATGCCGCGGATCTCGAAGCCCTCCGGTGTCAGCTGCTCGCTGGCGAAGGCGGCCAGGCCCGAGGTCGACGTTCCGTTGAGGATGCGCACGCCCACGTTCGACGGTGACATGGCCTTCACGGTCACCTTGGTCTGTGTGTCGGCCGCAGCCGGCGCCGGGTCGCCCTTCTTGCCGTCGGACTTCTTCTTCTCCGACGATTTCTCCGGCTCCTCGCCCGGCAGCGGGTCATCGTTGATGATCGCGCTGAACAGGGCCTGGATGTCGTCGTCGCGGGGCAGCTCGTTGTTCTGCCCGTCCTCGCTCGTGCCCGACGTCGGGATGGTGATGAAGGTGACGCGCCCGGCTTCAATGCCGCGCATAGAGTCGGCGAGGTTGAGCAATGACTCGGTGTCGACGTTGTCGACGTAGCTGTTGCTGGTGAACGTCCGGGCCACCCGGTTGAGCTTGGCGGGGTTGGAGATGACGTTGCCCGACAGTGTCGAGCGCAGCAGCGACGACATGAACAACTGCTGACGCTTGATGCGCCCGTAGTCGCCGTTGCCCTCGGTGGAGATGGTCCGCGCGCGGACGTACTTCAGCGCTTTGCGGCCGTTGAGCTTCTGGTGACCGGCCTTGGACAGGACCGTGCCGATCTCGTAGTCGTAGAGCGGGGTGGGGGAGCAGACCCACACGCCGCCGACCGTGTCGACGATCTTGCGGAAGGCCACGAAGTCCATGCCGATGAAGTGGTTGATGTTCAGGCCGCTGATCATCGTGATCGTCTTGACCAAGCACTTCGGCCCGCCGATGGCGTAGACCGAGTTGAGTTTGACGTTGTCTTCAGCCGGGACCCACTCGCCGGTGTATTCGCCGGTCTGGTCGTTGAACCCCTCGCACTCGGGGTGGCTGACGTTGAGGTCGCGGGGGAACGAGACGGCGACGACACGGCTGCGGTTGGCCGGGATATTGACGAGGATGATCGTGTCGGAGCGGGCACCCTCGGTCAGGGTGTCATCACCGGCGCCGAACTTGGAGTTCTTCCCCGCACGGGTGTCGGTGCCGACGATCAGGAAGTTCTCGTCGCCGTACTGGGCATCCTTCTTCTTGATGTTGTGGTCGTCGGAGTTGATGGCCTTGACGGTGCGCCAGGAGCTGTTGAGCGAGCCGTTCATGGCCCATGCCGCGCCGGTACCGACGAGTGCGATGATGCACGCCGCGGTCGCGGCCACACGCCCGCCGACCCGCAGGTCGCGCATGAGCATGTCTCGCCTGCTGCGCCCGCTCCGCCCGCCCTTGACGACCATCTCGATGGGGTCGGGCGTGCGCTGCAGGACCTGATGGCGCGACTCGGTGCGGACGCGTCGGTTGGTCGCGGTGGCAGACAGGTCCACGGGGACGTCGGTGCGTCGCCGTACCACCGGGATGCGCTGGGTTACGTCGTCGGAGATCGGGCCGCCGTCGTCGACGGTGCGGTAGACCGGCTGACTCTGGTCGAGCCACCGGTTGGTCGGGTGATCCTTTTCCGGTGCCGGCTGGGGATGGCGCGGTGTCGCGTCCAGGTGCTCCATGAGCTCGCGGACCGTGAGCCGAGAGCGGCCGCGCACATAGCGGTCGCGCATCGCGGGCTCGCGCAGGACGTTGGGGTCGGGCCCGGCCTGTTCGGCCGAGCCGGCCGACCCGTCCTCCGGGGGCTGCTGGCTCAACGGTTTTCCTCTGCGTTTCCCTGCGTGCGCATATGCGCATAACTGGTGCCATATCGTACCGACCGCACCTGAGAGGTTCCCATAGCGGCGGACGACTGTGACGTAAACCAAAGCGCCGCGACATTTGTGCGTTACCTCGGGTCAGCCTCCGGAATGCATCACGTCCGCTCCGCGGGGGACCGTGGTGTCCTGTGGGTCGTCGAGCCAGCCGTAGGGCAGCGATACCTTGCCCGGCGAGCCCTGCCGACCTCGTGGGCCGCCAGCGTCAGCGGTCGGGAACGGCACGTCGGGGTCGAGTTGAGCGATCAGGCCGTCGAGTTCGGCGACGGTGGACACGGCGGCGAAGCTGCGCCGCAGGTCGCCGCCGACCGGGAAGCCCATGAGGTACCAGGCCATGTGTTTGCGCAGGTCGCGGAGCCCGCGCTCCTCACCGTGGTGTTCGGCGAGCAGGACACCGTGGCGTGACATGATGGCCCCGACCTCGCCCAGGTTCGGCGGCGTGGGGAGTGGCTCGCCGCGCAGAGCGGCCGCCAGTTCGGCGAACAGCCATGGCCGGCCCAGACAACCACGGCCGACGACGACGCCGTCGCAGCCGGTTTGCGCCATCATCGCCACCGCGTCCGCGGCGCTGAAGATATCGCCGTTGCCCAGCACCGGAATGGTCGTCACGGCCTCCTTGAGCTCGGTGATGGCATTCCAATCGGCCTGCCCCGAATAGCGCTGCGCCGCGGTGCGGGCGTGCAGGGCGACGGCGGCGCACCCGCCCTCTTCGGCGATCCGGCCGGTGTCGAGGAAGGTCAAGTGCTCGTCGTCGATGCCCTTGCGGAACTTCAACGTGACCGGCACGCCGTAGGGCGCCGCGGCGCTGACCATCGCATCGACGATGCGGGCCAGCAGACCACGCTTGTACGGCAGGGCGGCGCCGCCGCCGAGCTTGGTGACCTTGGGGACCGGGCACCCCAGGTTCAGGTCGATGTGGTCGGCCCAGCCCTCACCGGCGACGATGCGCACGGCCTCGCCCAGATTCACCGGGTCGACACCGTAGAGCTGCATGGAGCGCGGCGACTCGTCGTCGTCGAAGGCCATCATGTGCAGCGTCTTCTCGTTGCGCTCGACGATGGCGCGCGCGGTGATCATCTCGCACACGTAGATGGCGTCGGGGCTGCCGAACTCGCGGCACAGGCGGCGGTAGGCGCGGTTGGTGACGCCGGCCATCGGGGCCAAAACCACCGGCGGATCGACCCGATAGGGGCCGATCCGCAGGGTCGAGGTGTCCAGGGGGCTGGTGGTCAGGATGCCTGCTTCTCGCGCTTGGCGGCCTCGCGGGCGAGGGCGCGGTCGCGCATCTCCTCGAAGCGGGTCGCGTCCTTGTCCAGCTGCTCGAGGAAGGCGGCGAGCTCCTCGCGGGTCTTCTCGCCCTCGGGGCCGAAGTCGGTGCGCTCGAAGACGTTCCACTTGCGCAGCACCGGCATGACGACCTCTTCGTAGTGCTGGCGCAGGTCGTAGATGCCGTGCTTGGCCATCAACACGCCGTGGCGGCGGAAGTTGGGCATGCCCATGCCGGGCATCTGGAAGTTGGTGACGATGTCGGTCACCGCGCGCAGCGTCTGATCGGGCGAGAGGTCCATGCCGGCGCCGCAGATGTTGCGGTAGAAGACCATGTGCAGGTTCTCGTCGGCGGCGATGCGCTGGAGCATGCGGTCGGCGATCGGGTCGTTGCACGCCTTACCGGTGTTGCGGTGGCTGACGCGGGTCGCGAGCTCCTGGAAGGTCACGTAGGCGACCGAGTGCAGCAGCCCGACCTCGTCGATGTCGCCGTACTCGTTGACCAGGTCCTCCATACGGTCGGCCGCAACGAGGACCGGGTCGTACCCGTTGGTCATGTGGATCATGCGGGCCTCTTCGAGGGCGACCGGGTCGACGCCGCGCGTGACGACGAGGTAGTCGCGCATCACGATGCCGTGGCGGTTCTCCTCGGCGGTCCACCGGCCCACCCAGTGGCCCCACGCGGAGTCCATCGAGAAGTTGTCGGCGATCACGCGGTGGTAGGAGGGCAGGTTGTCCTCGGTGAGCAGGTTGGTGATCATCGACGCCTTGGCGACCTCGTCGAGCTGTGACTGCTCGGGGTCGTAGTCGGTGCCGCCGAGGGCCGCGTAGTTCTGGCCCTCGTCCCACGGGACGTAGTCGTGGGGGTTCCAGTCGCGGGCGTGCTTGAGGTGCCGGTTGACGTTGTCCTCGGCGACCGGGGCTAGTTCCTGCAGCAGCTCGAGCTGTGTGAGGGTGCGTGCCATGGTCTGAGTCCTCCGAACAGATTTGGGGTCGTATCCGGGCACAAACCCGGACGCATACTTCTGTCAATCATGTCCAGGGTACGTCACGACCAGCACCGACCCAAGTCGCTCGGGCAGACCTCGTCGTCGTGCCGTTTCCGGCTCAGCCGCGGTCGAACATCACGCCAACGGTGTCCATCCACTCCTGGGCGGGAGCGTCGATCGTGCCCAACTCGGCGGCCTTCCGGCACCATTTCATGGCCGCCGTGCCGAACAGCAATGGGTTGTACACGTCCTCTTCGCGGCTCCACAGGCCGTCACCGGCATAGGTGAGGATGGTGATGTTGGTCGCCGTGATGATCGTTCCATCGCCGGGGTCGCGCATCGGATTGTCGACCTCGCAGATCACCCGGGAAGTGGGGGCGTCGACGACGTGCCACAGCGACGGGTAGCCGGTCATATGGCTACCGGGGAATGAGTGCATCGTCTTGTTGATCCACTTGCGGATCTGTTCGCGCCCCTTGAACGTGCCCATCGCGTGCTCGACGTAGTCGGCGTCGACGGTGAACTGGTCGGCCCACCGGTCCCAGTCGCGGGTCTGGGCGACTTCGGCGACGACTGCCTGGAATCCCGCGAACGCCTCGTCGAGTTCGGCGGCGGTGAATCGGGGTGTGGACATCGGTGAATCGTATCGGCTCAGCGCAGGTCGTCGAGCCAGGGTCGCGCGGTCGCGTCCGACGGTGAGCGCCAATCGCCGCGCGGCGAGAGCGAGCCGCCCGACCCGACTTTCGGCCCGTTGGGCATCGCGGTGCGCTTGAACTGGTTGGCCATGAACCGTTTGAGGAACACGGTCAGCCACTTGTCGATCGTCGGGCCGTCGTAGGAGTCCGACCACGTCTGGCGCGCCAGGTAGGCGACCTTGCTCGGGTGGTAGCCGTAACGGGTGACGTAGTAGAGGAAGAAATCGTGCAGCTCGTACGGGCCGACGGCGTCCTCGGTGCTCTGGATGGCGCCGTCCGCGCCGGGAGGCACGAGTTCGGGGGAGATCACGTCCTCGACGACCTCGGTGAGTACCGCGGCGGTCTTCGCGTCGTGCAGTTCGGTGTCGATCATCCAGCGGATGAGGTGGCGGATCAGGGTCTTGGGGACCGAGCCGTTGACGTTGTAGTGCGACATCTGGTCGCCGACGCCGTAGGTGCACCAGCCCAGCGCCAACTCGGACAGGTCGCCGGTGCCCAGCACCAATGCACCGTTTTCGTTGGCCAGTCGGAACAGCAGTGACGTGCGCTGTCCGGCCTGCACGTTTTCGAAGGTGGTGTCGTAGACCTCCTCACCGTTCGCGACGGGGTGGTTCAAGTCGGCGAGCATCTGCCGACAGGCAGGCCGGATGTCGATCTCGGACCCGGTCACGCCCAGCGCGTCCATCAACTCCAGGGCGCGCGATCGGGTGGCCTCGCCGGTGGCGAACCCGGGCATCGTGTAGGCGAGGATGTTGCTGCGCGACAGGCCCATCCGGTCGAACGCATCGACGGCGACGAGCAACGCCAACGTCGAATCCAGTCCGCCGGACACCCCGATCACAATGCGCTCGATACCGCTGGAGCGCAGGCGCTGCGTCAGCCCCTGCACCTGGATGTTGCCGACCTCGCGGCAGCGCTCGTCGCGGTCGGGGCCCGACGGCGGCACGAACGGGAACGGCGCGACCAGGCGGCGCAGCGGACCGCGGTCGGGCCGGGCGCCGACGGTGACCGGGACACGGCGCAGCTCGCGGAGGGTCGCCGCGTAGTCGCCGACTTGGTCGCGCAGGCTGATCATCCGTGCGCGCTCTTGGCGTAGGCGGTCGAGGTCGATGTCGGCGGTGATGGTCTGGTCGGCGGTGGCGAATGCCGTGCTGCGGGCCAGTAGGGTGCCGTTCTCGGTGATCAGCGCGTCGCCGTCCCAGGCGAGGTCGGTGGTTGACTCGCCGAAACCGGAGGCCACATAGACCTGCGCGGACACGGTCCGTGCCGAGTAGGACGTGGCCAGCTCTCGACGGTAGGCCTCTTTCCCGACGGTGACCGGCGACCCCGAGAGGTTGACCAGCACGGTTGCGCCGGCCAGCGCCGCCCACGTCGATGGCGGGATCGGCACCCAGCCGTCCTCGCAGACCTCGACGTGCATCACGAGGCCGGGAACGTCGTCGGCCTCGAACAGCAGATCCGCGCCAAAAGGGACCCGCCGTCCCAGGATCGTTGCCTCGTCGACCGGGGCGTCGCGCGCGGCGGCGAACAGGCGCTGCTCGTAGAACTCGCGGTAATTGGGCAGGTACGACTTCGGCACGACGCCGAGGATCTCGCCGTCGTGCAGCACGGCCGCAGTGTTGTAGAGGCCGTCGCCGACGCGCAGCGGTACGCCGACGCAGACGATGGCCGCGCACCCGGCGGTCGCCGCGCGCACCGTGTCGAGCGCGGCGAGGGCGGCGTCGAGCAGGGCGTCCTGCTGGACGAGGTCGTCGACGCTGTAGCCGGTCAGCCCGAGTTCGGGGAAGGCGATGACTGCCGCACCGTCGTCCGCCGCCGCCCGCAGCAGTTCGACGGTCCGCGCCGCGTTGACGGCTGGATCGGCCAGCGCGACCACGGGAACGGCGGCGCTGACCCGGACGAATCCGTGGTCGGCAACCGAGTCGGGGGCCTTCGCGGTGCGTTTGGCGCTCACTCCTGCAGCGTAGTCGGCGGCTTTTGCCCCATGTGGGATGCTTGGACCCATGTCCGCCCCCCACCCCGGCCTGCCCGCGCTGCGGGTCGGTGTCGCGGTGGCGGTGCCGGTCCTGGCGCTGACCGCGCACGGCATGGCCAGCGGGTCGTGGCCCACCTCCGCGGGAGTGATGGTGTGTGTAGCGCTGGGGGCCGCGCTCGCCGCACTGGTCGGAGCGCCGCGCGGGCTCTCGCCGACGAGGACGGCGACCCTGTTGGCCGTCGGCCAGGTGATCGGTCACCCGGCCGCGGGCGTCGGCGATGCCGCAGCCGGGCACTCGGCGCACGTCGGCACGATGCTGGCCTGGCACGCGGTGGCGGTGCCGGCCAGCGCCGTGCTGCTCGTCCTGGTGGCCCGGTGCTACGCACTGGTCACCGCCGTTCTCCAAGCGGTGGCCTCGGCGCCGCGCCTCGTCGTCGTCGGGGCACTCTCCCCGTTCCTCGAGCAGTGGTGGCCGCGCACCGTCGTCGTCGGTGCGGGTGTCGGTCCGCGGGCGCCGCCCGTTCTCGCGTAGTACCTCGACACCACTTTTCTCGCAGCGTCCGCAATGCGTCGGGCGATGCTGCCACCTATCAATTTTGGAGAACCCTGTCATGACTCTTGTTTCTGCACGTCTGACGCGCGCCGCCGTGGCCGCGTCTGCTGCCGCCGCTCTGGCGTTGGCCCCTGTCATCGGCGCCGGCTCCGCCGATGCGCACGTCGTCGCCCGGACTTCCGGAATGGGCGACAAGGGATTCGGCGTGGTCACCCTCATGGTGCCCAACGAGTCCGATGCCGCAGCCACCACCGGGCTGACGGTGCGCTTCCCGGCTGTCAAGCACCTCCTGCCCGAGGCCAAGCCAGGGTGGACCTCAAAGGTGACGAAGGATGCTGACGGCGCTGTCACCGAGATCCGGTGGACCGCCGACCCCGGCACACCGGGCATTCCGGTCGGCGAGTTCACCGAGTTCAACGTCTCCGGCGGCCCGTTCACCGGTGAGGTGGTGTTGCCGGCAGTCCAGGTCTATGCCAACGGTGAGACGGTGGCCTGGGACCAGCAGGCCGGGCCCGGCGGGGATGAGCCGGAGAAGCCGGCGCCGACGATCAATGCGTCCGCTGAACCGCCTCGCGTCAACGGTTCGCATGGCAATGGCGGCATGGGCCGCGATAGCCAGATGCTGGCGTGCGCCGAGGCGTGCCAGGCATGCGCCGAGAGCTGCCGGCGGATGGCCACCGGCGCGTAGCGCGCCGCGCCCGATACGGAAAACCCCGCACCTATAGAGAATCAGGGCGCGCTCTGCCAAAAGCAGAGCGCGCCAGCTGCGTAGGTTCTAGCTGCGACAACAAGCCCTGTTTCGGGCGGCGCCTCACACAATATAGAACAGCTGAGTCAGCGGCAGCCGCTCGGCCGGCTCGCAGGTGGCCAGCTCGCCATCCACAAACACCTGGTAGGTCTCGGGGTCGACATCAATACGCGGCATGGCGCTGTTGCGCACCAGGCTGGCCTTGCCGACGCTGCGGCAGTGCTTCACCGCTACGGCGCGGCGCGTCAGCCCGAGCCGCTCGGGCACGCCCAGGTCGATCGACGCCTGCGACATGAAGTTGACGCAGGTGCGACCAAGCGCCCGGCCGTGCGCGCCGAACATCGGGCGGTAGAACACCGGCTGAGGCGTGGGGATCGAAGCGTTCGGGTCGCCCATCGCGGCCCAGGCGATCATGCCGCCCTTCAGAATCATCTTGGGCTTCGCGCCGAAGTAGGCCGGGTCCCACAGCACAATATCGGCCAGCTTGCCCGGCTCGAGGCTGCCGACCTCGTGGGCGATGCCGTGGGCCAGCGCCGGGTTGATCGTCAGCTTGGCCAGGTAGCGCAGCACGCGCGCGTTGTCGTGCTCGGCGGTGTCGTCGGGCAGCGGGCCGCGCTGCTCCTTCATCTTGTGCGCCGTCTGGATCGCGCGCGTCACCACCTCGCCCACCCGCCCCATCGCCTGCGAGTCCGACGAGTACATGCTGATCACGCCCAGGTCGTGCAGGACATCCTCGGCGGCGATGGTCTCTTTGCGGATGCGGCTCTCGGCGAAGGCCACGTCTTCGGCGATTGCCGGGTTGAGGTGATGGCAGACGATCAGCATATCGAGGTGCTCGGCCAGCGTGTTGACGGTGTATGGGCGGGTTGGGTTGGTGCTGGAGGGCAGGATGTTCGGCAGCGCGGCGATCTTAATGATGTCGGGCGCGTGGCCGCCGCCGGC
>DLKD01000143.1:0-642 GCA_002477755.1 Gordonia sp. UBA7599 | reverse complement strand
GCGCGTGGCCGCCGCCGGCGCCCTCGGTGTGGTAGGTGTGGATGGTGCGCCCGCCGATCGCCGAGATCGTATCTTCGACAAAGCCGCTCTCGTTGAGCGTGTCGGTGTGGATGGCCACCTGCACGTCGTACTCGTCGGCCACGCGCAGCGAGGCATCGATCACCGCCGGCGTGGTGCCCCAGTCCTCGTGGTCCTTCAGGCCGCATACGCCGGCCTCGATCTGCTCGCGCAGCGCTTCGGGCGAGCTGGCGTTGCCTTTGCCGAGCAGGCCCCAGTTCACCGGCAGGCCCTCGGCGGCCTCGAGCATGCGCGCGATGTACCAGGGGCCGGGCGTGACGGTGGTGGCGTTGGTGCCGTCGGCCGGGCCGGTGCCGCCGCCGATCATGGTGGTGATGCCGTTCGAGAGCGCCTCGTACACCTGCTGCGGCGCGATCATGTGGATGTGGCTGTCGATCGCGCCGGCGGTGGCGATCAGGTGCTCGCCGGCGATCACCTCGGTGCCCGGGCCGATCACCATCTGCGGGTGCACGCCGTCCATGGTATCCGGGTTGCCGGCCTTGCCGAGTGCGACGATCCGGCCGCTCTTCACGCCGATGTCGGCCTTCACTACGCCCAGCACTGCGTCGAGCACGATCGCGTTGG
>DLKD01000144.1:9887-12513 GCA_002477755.1 Gordonia sp. UBA7599 | reverse complement strand
AGGGCATGTGGGCGATGACCGATCTGATGGCCGACATGGTCGAGCAGAAGATCGCCCAGCCCCGCGCCGGCGCCACCACCGCCTGGGTGCCCTCGCCCACCGCCGCGACGCTGCACGCGATGCACTACCACGAGGTGGATGTGTTCGAGGTGCAGGACGAGATCGCCAAGCGCGCACCGGCGTCGGTCGACGACATCCTCACCATCCCGCTCGCGCCGAAGGCCGACTGGTCCGAGGAGGAGAAGCGCGAGGAGCTCGACAACAACTGCCAGTCGATCCTGGGCTACGTGGTCCGTTGGATCGACCATGGTGTGGGCTGCTCGAAGGTGCCCGACATCCACGATGTCGCACTCATGGAGGACCGGGCGACCCTGCGCATCTCGAGCCAGTTGCTGGCCAACTGGATGCGCCACGGCGTCGTCACCGCCGACGACATCGAGGCGGCACTGGAGCGGATGGCACCGGTGGTCGACCGCCAGAACGCCGATGACCCGGACTACACCCCGATGGCCCCCGACTTCGCCTCGAGCATTGCCTTCCAGGCCGCCAAGGAACTCATCCTCGAGGGCGCCTCGCAGCCCAGCGGCTACACCGAGCCGATCCTGCACCGCCGCCGCCGCGAGTACAAGGCCGCCCATGGCGCATAGCAGCGGTGGCGGGCGGCATGGGCTCGATAGCCCCACCGCCAACCGGCACGAACTCGACGGTGGTGGGGGGCACCCGCTCCTCGCCGTCGCCTTGGTCGTCCTGCTGCTGGCCGGCGGCGCCGTCGCCTGGTTCCAGGCTCGCGACAAGGTCGGCGATCAGGCCGACTCGGCCGCCGGCAAGTGCGTGGAGGGTCCCACGACGGTCCCGATCATCGCGTCGGCCGATATCGCCGAGGTCCTCGGCGATATCGCGAAGCGCTACAACGAGACGAAGCCGGTGGTCCGCGACCACTGCGTGACCGTGCAGGTTCGCCCCGGCGATTCCAAGGTGACACTCGACGGGCTGCGCGGGCAGTGGGACATCGCGTCGATGGGCGAGCGCCCCGCCGCGTGGATCCCGCAGTCGTCGATCTGGGCGGCCGCCTTGACCAGCGCCAAGCCTGAGGCGGTGGAGGGATCGCCCGATTCACTGGCGACCTCCCCCGTGGTCCTGGCGATGTATTCCGAGTTCGCGCAGAAGGCTGTGGGCAAACTCGATTGGGGCCAGTTGGCGTCGCTGTCGAAGCGCCCGGACGCGATGGCGCAGTTCGGGTTGCCGACGTGGGGCCCGCTGCGCCTGGCGATGCCGCTCGGCGCGGGGTCGGACGCCACCTTGCTCGCCACCCAGGCGATCGCATCCCAAGCTGCGCAGTCACCGGGCGCCCTCACCGCCACCGAGGTCGAGTCCCCGGCAGCCACCGCCGCGGTGCGCGCCGTCCTGGACAACGCTCCCCCCGCCCCGGATGGATCCGCGACCGCCACGGTCACGGCGATCGCCAAATCCGAGGCGCGTCGCGGCATCCACACCGTCCCCATTACCGAGCAGCAGCTCTACGTGCTGGCCCGCAGCGGCGCGATCGGCGACTCGCTGCGCGCGTTCTCGCCATCGGGCCCGACACCTGTCGCCGATTACCCGGTGCTGCGCCTGTCCAGCAGCCAGGTCACCGCGGAGCAGTCCGACGGCGTGGCGGCGTTCCTCGAATTCGCCAAGCAGCCCGATCAGACCGCCCTGCTGGCGAGGTCGGGCTACCGCGCCGGCGACGCCCAGACACCGCCGGGCAACGCCACGGTCGGCTTCGGAGCGGTCGGCAACGAGATGCGCGATCCCGAGCCCGCCGCGAGCGCCGCACTGCTGCGGTTGGTGTACCGATAGGCCGGACTCACTCCGCGAACGCCTCGATCGGCGGGCAGCTGCACACCAGGTTGCGGTCGCCGAAGGCGCCGTCGATGCGGCGCACGGCCGGCCACGCCTTGGCGCGCGCCCCGGTCGAGGGCAATCCGTTGGGGAACACGGCGGTCTCGCGCGAATACGGGTGGTCCCATTCGCCCACCAGGCACTCGGTGGTGTGCGGTGCCCCGCGCAGCGGGTTGTCGTCGACTGACCACTCCCCTGACCCCACACGATCGATCTCGCCGCGGATCGCGATCATGGCGTCACAGAAGGCATCCAGCTCGTCGAGGTTCTCACTCTCCGTCGGCTCGACCATCAGCGTCCCGGCGACGGGGAAGCTCATCGTCGGGGCGTGGAAGCCGTAGTCGGCCAGCCGCTTGGCGACATCGTCGACGGTGACCCCGGTTAGCTTGGTCAGTTCGCGCAGGTCCAGGATGCACTCGTGGGCCACCCAACCGCCGTCACCGGTGTAGAGCACCGGGTAGTACTCATCGAGGCGCCGGGCGATGTAGTTGGCCGAGGCGATCGCGCTCAGCGTCGCACGGCGCAGCCCCGACGCGCCCATCATCAAGATGTAGGCGTAGGTGATCGGCAGGATCGACGCCGACCCGTAGGGCGCGGCAGAGACGGTCAGATCACCGGCCGCCCGCACCGCATCCGAATGCGCCTCGGAGAGCTCGGGAGCCAGCGGATGCCCGGGCAGGTAGGGCGCGAGGTGGTCGCGCACGCCGATTGGCCCGACGCCGGGACCGCCGCCGCCGTGCGGGAT
>DLKD01000144.1:0-9753 GCA_002477755.1 Gordonia sp. UBA7599 | reverse complement strand
TGTGCAGGTTCAGGTGGCTGACATCGCCGCCGAAGCGGCCGGGCCGCGCGACGCCGACCAGGGCGTTGAGGTTCGCGCCGTCGATGTACACCTGGCCGCCGGCGTCGTGCACCGCGGCGCAGATCTCGCCGATGGCGTCCTCGAACACCCCGTGCGTCGACGGGTAGGTGATCATCGTCGCGGCCAGGTTCGGCCCGTGCTCGGCGATCTTGGCGGCCAGGTCGGCGGTGTCGACGTCGCCGTTCTCACGGCACGCGACGACGACGACGCGCATCCCCGCCATGACCGCCGACGCCGCGTTGGTGCCGTGGGCGCTGGCCGGGATGAGGCAGATGTCGCGCTGGGAGTCGCCACGCGCCAGGTGGTACTGGCGGATCGCCAGCAGCCCGGCGTACTCGCCCTGTGACCCCGCGTTGGGCTGCAGGCTGACGCGGTCGTAGCCGGTGATGGCCGCGAGCCACCCGGCGAGTTCGGCGATGAGCTCGCGGATGCCGGCGGTGTCCTCCGCGGGCGCGAACGGGTGCAGATTGGCGAACTCGGGCCAGGTGATCGGCTCCATCTCGGTGGTCGCGTTGAGCTTCATCGTGCAGGAGCCGAGCGGGATCATGCTGCGGTCCAGGGCGATGTCCTTGTCCGAGAGCGAGCGCAGGTACCGCAGCATCGCCGTTTCGGTGCGGTACCGGTGGAAGGCGGGGTGGGTCAGGTACTCCGAGGTGCGGTTCTCGATCTCGACCGACGACGAGGAGCCCGCATCGGTGTCGACTCCGGCCGCCGCGAATGCGGCCAGCACCCCGGCGACATCCTCGTCGGTCGTCGTCTCGTCGCAGGCGATCGCGACGTGGTCGTCGTCGACGCGTCGCAGGTCGATCCCCCGCTCACGCGCCGCCTCGACGACGGCCGCGGCCTTGCCGGGCACCTGTGCGAGCACCGTGTCGAAGAAGCGGTGGTGCACAATCGCCGAACCGAGTCCGTCTGCGATCTGCGCCGCCCGCCCGTGGGTGCGCCGAGCGATCGCCGCCAGGCCGTCCGGCCCGTGGTAGGAGGCGTACATCGCCGCGATGATGGCAAGCAGCACCTGCGCGGTACAGATGTTGCTGGTCGCCTTCTCGCGCCGGATGTGCTGCTCGCGGGTCTGCAGGGACAGGCGGTAGGCGAGATTGTCGTCGGCGTCGCGGGACACACCGACGAGGCGCCCGGGCAGCTGACGGGTGAGCGCGGACTTCACCGACAGGTACCCGGCGTGCGGGCCGCCGAACCCCATCGGGACCCCGAATCGCTGCGTCGTCCCGAAGCACGCATCGGCGCCTTGCTCGCCGGGTGGGGTGATCAGGGTGGCCGCCAGCAAGTCCGTGCCGACGGCGATCATCGCGTCGCGCTCATGGGCGGCGGCGATGATCGGTGCGGCGTCGACGAGGCGGCCCGACGCGCCCGGCACCTGGGTGATGACGCCGTAGAAGTCGCCCGGCGGTAGGCCGGCACCGTCGATCGTCGGATCGAGTTCGGCGACGAGCACTTCGATACCGAGCGGCTGGGCGCGCGTCTCGATGACGGCGCGGGTCTGCGGGTAGAGATCGGCGTCGACGACGAGACGGCGCGACTTGTTCTTCGTCGCCCGCAGCATCAGGGTCATCGCCTCGGCGGCGGCAGTCGCCTCGTCGAGCATCGACGCGTTCGCCACCTCCATACCGGTGAGGTCGGCGACCATCGTCTGGAAGTTCAGCAGCGCCTCGAGCCGGCCCTGGCTGATCTCCGGCTGGTATGGCGTGTACGCGGTGTACCAGGCGGGATTCTCCAGGACGTTGCGCCGGATCACGCCAGGGGTGTGGGTGCCGTAGTAGCCGAGTCCGATCATCGACCGGTGCACCGTGTTGGCATCGGCGAGCTCGCGCAGCCGCGCGGTGGCCTGCTCCTCGGTCAGCGGCTGCGGCAGAACGTCGATGCCAGCGGTGATGCCATCCTGCACCGCATCGGCGATGGTGCCGGGCACGGCCGCGGCGGCCAGCTCCTCGAGCGAGGAGACGCCGACGACGGCGAGGATGCGGTCCAACTCGGCAGCATCGGGGCCGACGTGTCGGTCGGCGAACAAGGGCTGGGAAGTGTCTGTATGCGAGGACATCTGTGTGCGACTCTCTGCGCGGTTCCGTGTCCTCTCCCTCTGTCATGGTGCCTGAGAGTTTGAACCGACGCGTGCGGCGGTCTTTCCCCGTGGGCGGACGGGCGCGAACCCGACTCTTTCCAGAGACGTCGTCAGCCCGGCGGTCCGTGTGCCTGAGAGATTGACGGAGAGGTATTGCTCCTTCGGCGGCCACCGGCGACGGTGACGCTCTCCCACCGGGTAGCGGCGCGGGTGTCAGTCTACCCGGTGACTAGCCGGTTTTGCGCGCGCGGCGGCGGGCGGCGAGCTCGTCCTCGGGCGCGGTCTCCGATTCGCCACCGTCGGCGCGTTCGCCGGGGAAGTCGGCGATCGTGCCGGTCAGCTCGCGCATCGCACCGGAAACCGCGATGCCGAAGACGCCCTGGCCGCCCTGCAGCAGGTCGATGACCTCTTCGGCGGAGGTGCACTCGTAGACGGTGGTGCCATCAGAGAACAGTGTCACTCGGGCAAGGTCCTCGACACCGCGCTTGCGCAGGTGGTCGACGGCGACGCGGATGTTCTGCAGCGAGATGCCCGTGTCCAGCAGGCGCTTGACGATCTTGAGAACCAGGATGTCCTTGAAGGAGTACAACCGCTGGCTTCCCGATCCGGCGGCCCCGCGGATCGACGGGACGACGAGCGACGTGCGGGCCCAGTAGTCGAGTTGGCGGTAGGTGATGCCGGCGATCTGGCACGCGCTGGGCACCCGGTAGCCGACCAGCTCATCGGGCACGACGTCGCCGGGGAACAGCCCGGGAGCCACGTCGGCCAGGGACCCCTGTGCCCCGGTCCGAGTCGGATCGTCGGGGGTCATATCGTCGCCCACTGCTGTCTCCTTGCCATCGCTGGTCACAGAATACGCCCGTGCTTGCCGGACTTTCTGCGATAACGGTAGGCAACGGGAGACGCCTGCGCCAACGCGACTCGCGGGAACCCAACCCTAAAGTTGAGGTAGAGACCGAACTGTGACCTGGCCTACTGAGGTCCGCCGAGGTTGAAGTCGTCGGGCGAGACGTGGTCCAGGAACTCCTTGAACCGTTCCACCTCGTCCTCCTTCAACCCGGACCCCTCGACTTCGTCCTCGTCGGGGATCACCAGCCCCGCCTCGATGAGGACCTCCTCATCGGCATGGATCTCCGCACCGCTGCGCATCGCCACCGCGACGGCATCGGACGGGCGCGCGGAAACGACGACCGAATCGGAGAACACCATCTCCGCATAGAAGGTGCCCTCGCGCATGTCGACGATGCGAACCTGCTCCAACTTCTGACCGAACGTGTCGATCAAGTCGACCATGAGGTCGTGGGTCAACGGGCGCGGCGGCTCGATCCCCTTCTGGTGCAACGCGATTGATGCGGCCTCGTTCTGCCCGATCCAGATTGCCAGGTAGCGCTCACCGCCGACCTCCCGCAGTAGCAACACCGGCTGCGCGGCAGGTGATTCGACGCGGATGCCCACGACTTCCATCTGGCCCATACCGCCAAATCTACACGCCCGGCGCCTCAGTCGAGGATGTCGCGGACGGCCGCCTTCACCAGCTGCGTGTGGAGGGTGACCGAGAGTGCGGCGATCTCGCGCACCAGCTCGTCGGCACGGTCGCGTGCGCCGGTCCCCTTACCCTTGGCGATCGGATTCGCGATCTGTCCGACCAGGCCGGCCTCACGGTCGGCGGACACCTTGAACGCACGCAAGTGCCGCGTCTGCAGGCCGTAGTCCGCCAGTGCCGCCGCGGCCTCGACCAGGCGCACGGCATCCTCGTCGAAGAATCCCCCGGCCCCGGCACTCAGCAGGCCGTTGCGCATCAGCTCCGTGATGAATCCCGAATCAGCGCCGGTCCGCTCCATTAGCTCTTCGCGCGAGATTCGGCCGCCGAGCGCACCGAAATCGGTCGCCGGGGCGACCGATCCGCGCGCCGACGACAGCATCGCCACTCCCGAGCCGTCCGGGGTGTCCATCCCGTCGAGCTGCTCGCGGATGACCTTGAGCGGCAGGTAGCGGTCCCGCTGTGCGGTGAGCACGAACTTCAGGCGCTGGTAGTCGGACTCGCTGAAGCGCCGGTACCCCGATGGCGCGCGGTCGGGCGTGACCAGGCCCTCCGACTCGAGGAAACGAATCTTGGAGATCGTGACATCAGGGAAATCGTCACGGAGTCGGGCCAGGACCGCGCCGATCGACATCGTCGACTCGCCGCGCTCCTGGGGCGCGGGCGCCGGCGTCACGAGGCAGACGAGTCTCGCGGACCGGACAGGAACACGAGGCGGAACTTACCGATCTGCACCTCGTCGCCGTTGCCGAGCGTCGCCACATCGACCGGCTCCCGGTTGACGTAGGTCCCGTTGAGACTGCCGACGTCGACGACCTGGAAGTCACCGTCGCCGAGCCGGAACTCGGCATGGCGGCGGCTGACCGTCACATCGTCGAGGAAGATATCGCTGTCAGGATGCCGCCCGGCCGATGTCGCGGCCTGGTCCAGCAGGAATCGAGAGCCGGCATTCGGGCCGCGCTTGACCACCAAGAGCGCCGTCCCCGGCGCCAGTCGCTCCACGCCGAGGTCGGCGGGTTCACCCGACGACGAGCTCGACTGGTTCAGCTCCTCCTTGATGATCTCCTCGCGGAACACCGAGGTCGTCTCCACCGGCGCCTCGAACCCGTTGTCGTTGTCGCTCACCACTTCTCCTGTCGTCTTCACCATTGGGCGCACCGCCGGACACGGTTGTCAGGGCGCGCGATTGCCTCGCAGAAAATTCCGTCACCGATCCGGTGCCCCGACCACCATGACAAGTACCGCCGATCATACCGGTGTGCCGGTGATCTGATGCGCTCGTTCGGCGAGGGCGGGCCGGGCCGAACCCAAGTCGTTACAAACCTCGTCGGGAAGGTCGATGACCGGTACTATCCGGCGATCTGTTCCCGATACGCCGCCGCGTCGAGCAGTGATTCCAGCACCGTATCGACCGCACCGTTGCCCACGCGCAGCTCAACGAGCCAGCCGGCGCCGTACGCATCGGAGTTCACCAGGTCCGGGGATGCCTCGAGCGAATCATTGACCGCGACGACCTCGCCGTCGATCGGGCTGTAGATGTCGGACACACTCTTCGTCGACTCGACCTCGGCGAACGAATCGCCCACGGCGACCGTGTCCCCCGCGCCCGGCAACTGCACGAACACCACGTCGCCGAGCTGGTCCTGCGCGTAGTCGGTAATCCCGACGCGCACGGTCGTCTCATCCACCTTGACCACCCATTCGTGTTCCACGGTGTAGCGGAGATCCGCGGGCACGTTCGATTCAGCCACTTGCCTTCCCTTCGTCAGCGATAACGGTATCCGGTTTGTCCGTCGCGGACACACCCAACGTGTTCGGTTCGTGGCGAGCATCACCGGTCACCACGAGGATCGTCTGGTACCAGTAGAGCGCGAACGTCCACAGGTACATAGCGATGCCCCAGATGAGCAGCGCCCACCCGAACGGCAGTGCGATCCGCCCCACGACGTTGTCGAGTTGGCCGAACAGGATCCAGGGGAACGCACTCATCAGCGCGAATGTGGCCGCCTTGCCGACGTAGAGCACCGGCAGCGCCGTGATCCCGCGTTTGCGCAGCAACGGAATCTGCAGCGCCAGAAGTACGTCGCGCGCGACGATGATCCCGATGATCCACCACGGGATGATCCCCCGGATGCCGAAGGCCAGTGGGATCACGATGATGTAGATCCGGTCGGCCAACGGGTCCAAGAGCGCGCCGATCGTCGACGACTGGTCGAGCCACCGCGCTATCTTGCCGTCGAGCCAATCGGAGAAGCCCGACACGACGAGAATCGCGAACGCCCACCCGTCGGCCTCGAGCACGAGCAGCACGTACAGGAAGACCGGCACCAGTGCCAGCCGCAACACGCTCAGCGCGTTCGGCACGGTCACGACGCGGTCGCTGCGCGCAGCTGTCCCCCCCGGCACGGGCCCCTCCTATCGGAAGACGCCGAGGATGCCCTGCAGCATCTTGGCGCCCCCGGACGAGAACAAGTTGTCGTGGACCATGTAGGTCCAGGTCGACGTCGAGCGGTGCTGCCCCGCACTGTCGAGGTCGACGCCGTCGTTGGTGATGGTCGCGGTGCGGAACGTCGTGCCCGCCGCCTCGATCGCCTCGGATGGGAGCCTGGTGAACTCGTCGAGGATCAGCCGGTGGAACTCGTCGAGCGGCGATTCCCGCCCGATGGCGCGCAAATGGATGCTCGACCGCACGTCGGAGACGTACGCGAGATGATCGCTCCACGCCCGGTCGAGGTGGTAAAGCATGATCTCGCGCGCGGCCTGCTCGAGCACCTCCTTGTCCACCTTCTCGGTGATCGGGCCGAAGTCGGAAAACTCCTCGCCATCGGGCTGTTCACCATCGAGCAGGGCCTGGTAGCGCTCCGGTTCGAGCTCGGCGAGGGCGGTCAGCGCCTCGTCGGTGCGCAGCAGGTCCATTCGGCGGGCGACGATGATGTCGCGCTGCTGGTTCACCAGCTTGTTGTAGCGCCACGTGTTGGAGTGCAACTCCAGCATCACGCCCTCGGCGACGCGCTGGGCCTGCTCGATCAGTTCGGCACCGCGCGACCCCATCGATCCGTCGGGCTCGGAGGACTCCGGGTCGCGCTTGAACGAGAGGTTGCGCGTCACCAGCGGGTCCTCCAATGAGGCGAAGAACACCGAGTTACCCGGATCGCCCTGGCGGCCCGCTCGGCCGCGCAGTTGGTTGTCGAGACGCTCCGTGTCGTAGCGACCGGTGCCGATCACGCACAGGCCGCCGAGCTCGACCACCGCGTCGTGCTCATCGGACGTGGCCTCCGCACCGCCCAAGCGGATGTCGGTGCCGCGGCCGGCGATCTGCGTGGAGACGGTGACCGCGTCGAGCTTGCCGGCGTCGGCGATGATCGCCGCCTCCTGTGCATCGTTCTTCGCGTTGAGCACCACGCAATCGATTCCGGCCTTCTCCAGGAAGTACGCGAGCTCTTCGGACTCGGCGACGTCGTGGGTGCCGATCAGGATTGGTTGCCCCGTCTCGTGGATCTCGCCGACGTGAGCGACGATCGCCTCGACCTTGTTGGCCTTGGAGTCGAAGACCCGGTCGGGCTCGTCGTCGCGGATGTTCTCGGTGTTCGGCGGGATCTGCGACACGTACAGGTCGTAGAACTGGCGGA
Source organism: Gordonia sp. UBA7599 (assembly GCA_002477755.1). Taxonomy (GTDB): domain Bacteria; phylum Actinomycetota; class Actinomycetes; order Mycobacteriales; family Mycobacteriaceae; genus Gordonia. Next base: position 2,447 of record DLKD01000144.1, on the reverse strand, counting down.
ACTGCTCGCCGGCCGCCAGCGCCGTGCCGGTCATGCCGCACACGTTGGGGTAGCGGCCGATCAGCGCTTGGACGGTGATCGTGTCGATGACCTCGCCGGAGTCGGTCTGGTCGAGCCGTTCCTTGATCTCCACTGCTGCCTGCACGCCGTCGGGCCAGCGCTGCAGCTGGGCGACGCGCCCGCGCGAGGCGTTGATCAGCTTCACCTGCCCGTCGCGCACGATGTAGTGCACGTCGCGCTCGAGCAGGTAGTAGGCGTAGAGGGCGATGTTCGTGTGGACCAGGGTGGTCCCGACGTGCGCCTCGCTGTAGAGGTTGACTCCGAGCTCGTCCTCAACGAAGGCGGCGCCCTCGTCGGTCAGGCTGATGTTGCGGCCCTCGACGTCGATCTCGTAGTGCTTGGTCTTCATCCGCGACACGACATCGGCGATCGCGGCGTCGGCGACCTGCCCGGTCGCCGATCCGGCCAGGATGAGCGGGACCAGCGCCTCGTCGACGAGCACAGAGTCGGCCTCGTCGATGATGGCGACGTCGGGCGTCGGTGCGATGAGGTCGTCGGCGCGGACCACGAGCTGGTCGCGCAAGACGTCGAACCCGATCTCGTTGACCGAGCCATAGGTGACATCGGAGTCATAGGCGGCACGCCGCTGCTGCGCTGTCGACGACTCGTCGACAGCGCCGACACTGATGTTGAAGAGCTTGAAGAGCGGCCCCATCCACTCCGCATCGCGGTTGGCGAGGTAGTCGTTGACGGAGATCACGTGGACCTTGTGGTCCAGGAGCACGTAGCCCACGGCCGCGATCGCGCCCGACAACGTCTTGCCCTCACCGGTGGCCATCTCGACGACGTCACCCTCGAGCATGCGCAGTGAACCCTGCAGCTGCACGTCGTAGGGCCGCAGGCCCAGCGAGCGGTCGGCGGCCTCGCGGACCAGGGCGAGGAACTTGGCACGGTCGACCAGGTCGGTGCCGATATCGAGCCCGCGGGCCGCGTCAGCGAACTCGTCGTCGGCCAGACCGGCGGCCCAGTCGTCGTGGTCGGCCGCCTTCTTGATCAGCGCCACCGATTTCGACTGGTTGCGACCGCTTTGGGCTCCGAGGAGTCGCCACATCGTGTTGGAAAGCTTGCCCACCGGCTAATCGTCTCCTGAGTTGATTACGTCAGCATCCAACGGTAGCGCACCCGTTGGGTCGCTCTTCCGGCGATGGTGGGGACACCACCGTGATCGGTAGGCTCAAGTGCATGCCTGGTCTCACTGTCACCCGATTCACTGCCGCGGCCGCCTCGGTCGCAGCATGCGCCGCGACACTGCTCGTCGCGTCGAGCTCCCCCGTGGAGGCGGTCCCCGGCCTCGCCGGGCGCTCCTACGTGTCCGTGTCGGTCACCCCCGCGCCCATCCCCGGCGGCGGTCCGCTGCGCATCGCGTTCGCCGAGAAGGACCGGGTCAGCCTCTCTGCCGGGTGCAACCGGATGATCGGGACGGTGACGGCCAAGGGTGATCGACTGGTCTTCTCGCAGCTCGCGTCGACGAAGATGGCCTGCCCCCCGCCTCGCGACCACGCCGATGGATGGGCGGTCGACTTCGCGAAGCAGTCCCCGTCCTACCGGCTGGTCGGTCCGGGATTGACGCTGTCGACGCCCACGACCACCGTCCTGCTGCGCGAAGACTCTGCCTAAGCGTCTAGGCGACGGGGATCCCGCTCCCCTCGGACGGCTGCACGATCACGAAGCCCGGACCGCTGAACGCGACCTGTACGGCCTCACCCGAGCCGCGGCCGATCAGCGCGCTGGCCTTCATGCTCGACACCAGCTGCGTCTGCAAGTGGGCCGACCACGCGACGATGGCGTCGGTGTCGGCAAAGGTCGGCGCTTCGGCCGCATTGAGGACGACCGGCGGGCCGTCCGTGGTGAGGGCGACCCAACCGGTGCCGCGCAGCAGCGTGTTGAACAGGCCACCGGTCAGCATGCTGCCGCCCTTGACGCGCTCGATGTTCCACTCGAGCGACGCCGAGAATGCCAGGACGTTCTTGCCGCTGATGGACAGCGCCGAGTTCTCCAGCTTCAGCAGGTGCACGTCCTTGGCCAGGTCGGCAAGGAAGACGTCGCCCTGCCCTGCGCAGCGCATCAGCGGCAGGCCCTCGCCGGTGAGCGCCTTCTTGATGAAGCGGCCCGCGCCGCCGCCCTCAAACGCGAACTCGACGTTGCCCTGGTAGGCGACCATCGCGCCCTGACGTGCGAAGAACGGCTCGCCGATGCGCACGCGCAGCATCTTCGAGTTCTGCTTGGCGACGGCTTCGTCCTCGTTCTCGCTGAATCGTCCGTCGACGAGTTCACCGGTGATGCCGGCGAATGAATCACCCGGCGTCATCGGAGCCTGCGGCTGCTGATGCTGCACCGGTTGGTGCACCGGCTGCTGGGGCGCGGCCTGCTGGGGCGCGGCCTGCTGG
>DLKD01000164.1 GCA_002477755.1 Gordonia sp. UBA7599 | reverse complement strand
GACGATCTGCTGCGGGGTCTGCTTGGCGATTTTCTCCCCGCACACCGCGCAATGCGCGGTCCCGGCCCGCGCGTACAGCAGGCGCAGATAGTCGTAGACCTCGGTGATCGTCCCGACGGTCGACCGCGGATTGCGGTTGGTCGACTTCTGGTCGATCGACACCGCGGGCGACAGCCCCTCGATGAAGTCGACGTCGGGCTTGTCCATCTGGCCGAGGAATTGCCGCGCGTACGCGGACAGCGATTCGACGTAGCGGCGCTGCCCCTCGGCGAAGATCGTGTCGAATGCGAGCGACGACTTCCCCGACCCGGACAGGCCGGTGAACACGATCAGCGAATCCCGCGGCAGATCGACATCGATCCCACGCAAATTGTGTTCGCGCGCTCCGCGCACGATCAAACGGTCAACCACTTCAACGCATCCTCACGGTTATCGGCGCCCCGGCCAGCGGGCCCTGTCGATACAGTCGCGTCCACATATACAGGCGACCTCTGACACTGCCGATAATTCTAGGCGTCGGCACCAAATCGGCCCCGGCCGCTACCGTTGGACCATGACTTCGATCAGCCCCGTCGACGACCACTACACAGGCTCCGTCGCAGGTCCGCACCAGCCGCAACGACGCACCACCGCCAACGCGACCATCACCAAGATGTCGGTCGGCCCGATGGACAACAACGTGTACGTGCTGACCTGCACGCAGACCGGTGAACAGCTGCTGATCGACGCCGCCAACGACGCCCCGGCCATCCTTGCGCTGCTCGAAGAGCTACCCGGCACGCTGCGAGCCATCCTCACCACGCACGGCCACCCCGACCACTGGCAGGCGCTGGCCGAGGTCGCCGCCGCCACCGGCGTACCCACTCTCGCCGGACGCGACGATGCTCCGCTGCTGCCCATCGCCCCCGACCGCCTGCTCGACGACGGTGACGAGATCACCGTCGGCAATCTCACCCTGTCCGCAATCCACCTCACCGGCCACACCGAGGGCTCGATCGCCCTGGCCCTGCGCGATGCCAGCAACGACGCCGCCGGCCCGCTGTCGGTCCAGCTCGTCACCGGCGACTGCCTCTTCCCCGGCGGTGTCGGCAAGACGTGGCAGCCCGGCGACTTCGAGCGCCTCCTGGGCGACGTGACGACGAAACTCTTCGACGTCTATCCCGACGACACCGCCGTGTACCCCGGCCACGGCTCCGACACCACCCTGGGCGATGAGCGCCCGAAGCTGCTCGAATGGGAGGCCCGCGGCTGGTGACCGGCGGGCCTGCTCTGGCCCGAGTACACTGGATCAACTGTGAATCCCGATCCCCGCATAGCCGACGAGCAGCAGCATCTCGACGCCGTCTACGGGCGCATCGACCGGATGCGCACGACGACGAACCGCCGACTGCGCGAGACCCTCGCCGAGAGCGGCGGCACCCCGCAGGCCCAATCCGAGCGTGAATCCTACGAGCGGCTCTACGTCGAGGACCTCGCGAAACTCGACGCCGCCGAGCACAACCTGTACTTCGGTCGGCTCGAGGTCGACGGGGAGAGTGCAGACGGTACGACCGGCAGGGTTGAGACCCGGCGCATCGGCCGTATCGGCGTCCTCGACGACGATGACGAGGACACCACCCTGCTGTTGGACTGGCGGGCACCGATGTCCCGACCGTTCTACCTCGCCACCCCCGCCGACCCCGACGGTGTGCGCGTGCGCCGCCACGTCCGCACCGGCAACCGCGAGGTCCGGAAAGTCACCGACGAGGTACTCGACGGCTCGATCGCGCAAGCCGAATCCGACGGAACCCCCGACGGCACGGTGACCCTCGGCGACGTGGTGAACGAATCCGCGCTCGTCGCCGCCCTCAACGCGGCCCGCACCGGCGAGATGACCGACATCGTCGAGACCATTCAGCGCGAGCAGGACCTCATCATCCGGTCGTCACACCGCGGCGTCAGCGTCGTCCAGGGCGGTCCGGGTACTGGCAAGACCGCCGTGGCCCTGCACCGCGCGGCCTACCTGCTCTACACCCACCGCGACCTGCTGGCGCGCAGCGGCGTGCTCATCATCGGCCCCAACACGGAGTTCCTGCGCTACATCTCCCAGGTCCTCCCCTCCCTCGGCGAGACCGGCGTGCTGCTCACGACCATCGGCAATCTGTTGCCCGGCGTGGACACCGACGTCGTCGACCCGCCGCGCGCCGCGGTCCTCAAGGGCTCCACCAACATTCTCGACGTCCTGCGCCGCCACGTCCGGACCTACCAGTCACTGCCCCGCACACCGGTGACCGTCCATTTCGACGGCTACCCGCTGGCCATCGACTCCGCGCTGGTCAAGAACGCGCGGGCCCGCGCGCGCAGCACACGCAAGGCGCACAACCAGGCGCAGCGCGAATTCCTCCGTTCCGCACTGCACGGTTTGGCGACCGCCTACGCCAAGCGCATCGGTTCGTCACTGCTCGACGGGACTCAGATGCTGTCGGGATCGGATATCGCCGACATCCGCGACGAGATGCGCGACGACGAGGATCTCGTGCGCGCACTGCTGGCCTTCTGGCCCCGTCTTGAGCCGAAACGCGTCCTCGACGACCTGCTCTCCTCACCGTCGGCGATCCGCACGGTGACACCCGGCTGGTCTGACGCCGACCGCGCCGCACTGGCACGGCCCGCGGGCGCGCGAATCACCGTCGGCGACGTGCCGCTGCTCGACGAGATCGCCGAACTGGTCGGTGCGGGGACCGCCGACGACGAGGCCGCCCAGCGGGCGCAGTGGCGCGCGAAGCTCGCCGAAGCTCAGGAGGCCCTCGACATCCTTGCCGGGTCGGCGCCACAGGACCTCGAGGACGAGATCGACCCCGAGATCCTCATGGCCTACGACCTCATCGACGCCGAGCAGCTCGCGCAGCGCCAACGCGTCACCACCCACCGGACTACGGCCGAGCGCGCCTACGACGACCGGACGTGGACCTTCGGCCATGTGATCGTGGACGAAGCCCAGGAACTCTCGGCGATGGCGTGGCGGATGGTGATGCGCCGCATCCCGAACCGTTGGATGACCGTCATCGGCGACACAGCCCAAACCTCCAATCCGGCGGGCGCACAATCGTGGGCGGCGGTGTTCGATCCGTATGTGCAGAAGCGGTGGCGCCTGCACGAGCTCACGGTCAACTACCGCACGCCGGCCGAGATCATGCGCTTCGCCGCCCGCCTCCTCAAGCGCATCGACCCGACACTGACGCCCCCGACGTCACTGCGCGCCAATGGAATCGAGCCGATGGCAGTGCGGGCGCGCGACGGCGATGCCGCGGTTGACGCGGTGGCCCTTGCGGCGGAAGCCGGTTGGCCGGGGCTGACCGGGATCATCGTCGCCGACGACGACTATCCCGCAACGGCGCGCGCTCTGGCGGAGCTGGGTGAACAGCGCGACATCGTCGCGCACACCGTCACCGGGTGCAAAGGACTGGAGTTCGACAACACCGTCGTCGTGGAACCGGCGGCGATCCTGGCCGCATCGGTGCGCGGCGCCAACGACCTGTACGTGGCCCTCACCCGGGCCACGCAGCGCCTCGTCGTCGTCGCCGAAAACGACTTGCCACCCGAGTTGGCAGACCTACCCGGGTGGCAAGAAGTCGGTGTCGGGCACTGAGCCCGACGCTGATTACGTCGTGTGGACGATGAGGACGTCGACCGCGGCCTTGCGCGCGGCGTCGGCCGGCACCGAGCCGAGCAGGCGGCCCGACAGGGTGTTGAGGCCCTTGTTGCCGACGACCAGCAGGTCGGCCTTGACGTCGACGACGAGCTGCAGCAGCGCGTCCACCGGGGCGCCCTTGACGGGGCGCTGCTGGATCAGCTTGGCGCCCGCATTCTGTGCGCGCTCCTTGGCGGTGCGCAGGATCTCCTCGGTGGGGGCGGAGCCGTGGACCTGGTAGGCCTCGTCCTTGAGGACGTCGGACACGGCCTCGATGTCGCGGCCCTCGTTGGGGAAGTACGCGCACGCGATGACGAGCGTCGCGTTCTCACCGGCGATCGCACCGGCGCGTTCCACCGCCTTCATCGAGGACTCGGACCCGTCGGTGCCCACTACCACGGTGCTGTATGCAGCCATTGACAATTCCCTCCAGATTTCGCATGACGTGCGAATAACGTGTTCTGCCATCCAGGCTAGTGCGCGTTCGGACCACCTGTACGGCAATCGTAATGCTCACCACAGTTGCGCTTGACACACTATCGGATTCGGCGCGGCACAGGTCTCATTCGCCCTCGTGTCTACTTGATACCGGCGGCGTCCATTCCGCGTAGTTCCTTCTTCAAATCGGCGATCTCGTCGCGCAACCGGCCAGCGAGCTCGAACTGCAGGTCTCGGGCCGCCGACATCATCTGATCGGTGAGCTGGGCGATCAGATCCGCCAACTCGGCGCGCGGCATGGCCGACACATCCCGGCGCTCGATGACGCCCGCACTGGTCGAACCCTTGGGGTTGTCGCCCTGCGCCCGGCGGCCGCGCGTCGCGTTGCGGCCTGATCCGCCGACGCTCACCTCGTCGTCGGCTTCACGGTAAACCTGGTCGAGGATGTCGGCGATCTTCTTCCGCAGCGGCTGCGGATCAATGCCGGCCTCCTTGTTATAGGCGATCTGCTTTTCGCGGCGCCGCTCGGTTTCATCGATCGCATTCTGCATCGAGTCGGTGACCTTATCGGCGTACATGTGCACTTCGCCGGACACGTTTCGCGCGGCGCGGCCGATGGTCTGGATCAACGAGGTCGTGCTGCGCAGGAACCCTTCCTTATCGGCGTCGAGAATCGCCACCAAGGACACCTCGGGCAGGTCGAGGCCCTCACGCAAGAGGTTGATACCGACGAGGACGTCGTACTCCCCCAGTCGCAATTGCCGCAGCAGTTCGACGCGGCGCAGAGTGTCGACTTCCGAATGCAGGTAGCGGACCCGGATCCCCAGCTCGAGGAGGTAGTCGGTGAGGTCCTCGGCCATCTTCTTCGTGAGCGTGGTGACCAGCACCCGCTCGTCGCGCTCGGTGCGTTCACGGATCTCGTGGACCAGGTCGTCGATCTGACCCTTCGTCGGCTTGACCACGACCTTCGGGTCGAGCAGACCGGTCGGGCGGATGACCTGCTCGACGAACTCGCCGTCGGACTGGCCCAACTCGTACGGGCCCGGCGTCGCCGAGAGGTACACCGTCTGTCCGATGCGGTCGACGAACTCGTCCCAGGTCAGGGGCCGGTTGTCGACGGCCGACGGGAGGCGGAAGCCGTAGTCGACGAGGTTGCGCTTGCGCGACATGTCCCCCTCGTACATGCCACCGATCTGCGGCACGGTCACGTGGGATTCGTCGATGACCAGCAGGAAGTCGTCGGGAAAATAGTCGATCAGCGTCGCCGGTGCAGACCCCGCACCGCGGCCGTCGATGTGGCGCGAGTAGTTCTCGATGCCCGAGCAGAACCCGACCTGCCGCATCATCTCCAGGTCGTAGGTCGTGCGCATCCGCAGGCGCTGCGCCTCCAGCAGCTTGCCCTTGGCCTCCAACTCGGCCAGCCGTTCTTCCAGTTCCGCCTCAATGCCTTTCATAGCGCGTTCCATACGCTCCGGACCGGCGACGTAGTGGGTGGCCGGGAAGATACGCACGGTGTCGACCTGGCGCACGACGTCGCCGGTCAGCGGGTGGAGGTAGTACAGCGCTTCCACCTCGTCGCCAAAGAACTCGATGCGGATCGCGAGCTCCTCATACGACGGGATGATCTCAACGGTGTCGCCGCGCACCCGGAAGCTGCCGCGCGTGAACGACATGTCGTTGCGGGTGTACTGCACGTCGACGAGCAGCCGCAGCAGCGCGTCGCGGTCGATCTCCTCGCCCACCGACATCTCCACCGAGCGGTCGAGGTAGGACTGCGGCGTGCCCAGGCCGTAGATGCAGGAGACCGAGGCGACGACGACCACGTCGCGCCGCGACAGCAGGCTCGACGTCGCCGAGTGCCGCAGGCGCTCCACGTCGTCGTTGATCGAGCTGT
>DLKD01000011.1:68899-80809 GCA_002477755.1 Gordonia sp. UBA7599 | reverse complement strand
CAGGCCAGCGCCGCCGTGGCCGCCGCCGCAGCCGCCGGCCGCCCGTAGCGGCCCCGTAGCGGCAGGTCATAGGCGGCCAACCCGAGCACGGCGATCGGCAGATCAGGGGTGCTGCGCCCCAGCAGTGCCAGTATCGCGCCGATAGCCAGCCGCAGCACGGCATAACCCAGGCAGGCGGTCAGCACCGGAGCTGCCAGCGGCACCGCACGGCGCAGCACACCGGCCGCGGTCAGCCCGACGGCCAGCAGGATCGGCAGGTAGATCACCTCGGTGAACTGCGGCACATCGGTTTCGTACTCGAACACCACCGCGGCCGCGTTGGCGAGCAGCAGTGTGCCCGCCGCCGCGCGCAGCGCCCGGGCGTTCGGATCGATACCGGCCAGCGCACCCAGCGCGATCGCAGTAGCCGCGAACACCACCAGCATGTGCGGTGGGCTCCACTCCACCGCGTCACGGCCGAATGCCTCATGCCAGGCATTGTCGATCGGCGCGGCCGCCAGTGCCGCCACCCCGCCCAGGCATGCCGCCACCACCGGCAACTGTGCGAGTGCGCGGCGCGCCGACTTCAGGGTCAGCAGTACCCGCAGCCCCCATACCGCGATCGACACGCCGACGACGGCCATCGCGCCGTACAGCAGCAGATGCGCCGGCGTCCAGAACGAATCGCGTCCGATATCGGTGTGCCAGGACTCGTCCCAATAGGTGGCGAAAATCCCGGCGGCCCCCGCACCGCAGATGAGCCAACCCAGTCCCGCCGGCAGACTGAGACTTTTCATACTCATAGTTGAGACGGACATGTCTCAACTATGATGGTGTCATGACTCAACGTCAAGGGATCGTCGATCAGGGGCTGCTGGATGCGACGGCCGCTGCCATCACTCGGTGGGGACTGCACGCGCTCACGCTCGAACGGGTCGCCACCGAAGCCGGGCTGTCGCGGGCCACGATCTACCGGCGTGGCGTCACCCGCGACGACCTGGTCGCGGCGGTCACCGCGCAGGCAGCGGCCACCTACTCGCAGGCGATGCTGCCAGCGCTGGCCCAACCCGGGACGGCCGCGGAACGCCTTGCCAGCGCGCTGCGCGCGTTGTGTGCGACCGCGGACGAACACCTGCATGTGCTGGCCGGGTTCTTCCTCGCCGACGGCGAGGTCTTCCACCAGCCCGGCCCCGACGCACTGGTCGTCGACGCCTTCGCCGAACCCTTCGAACGGCTGCTGCGTGACGGTGCCGCCGATGGCAGCCTGCGTGATCTGCCGCCGACCCTGACCGCCACGGTGCTGTTCAACCTGGTCGGCTGGGGTTACATCCACCTGCGGGCGGCCCACCACTGGGATGCGGCCGCCACCGCGGACGCGATCATCGACCTGCTGCTGCAGGGCACCCTCGATCGTGAGGAGCCCAGCTCATGAGCAGCCCATCGGTATGGACGTTCGTGATGATCGATCTGGCCGGGTTCACCGCGCTCACCGAGGTCCACGGCGACGAGCACGCCGCCAACCTCGCAGTCGACTTCGCCGCGACCGCCCGGTCAGCCCTGGGCCCGGCCGACCGGTTCATCAAAGCGATCGGCGATGCGGTGCTCCTGGCCAGCCCCGACCCGCCGGCCGGATTGGATCTGGCCCAGCGCATCATCGCCGCCTGCACCGCCAAAGACCAATATCTGCAGACCCGGACCGCACTGCATCACGGACCGGCCACCCAGCGCGGCGACGACTTCTTCGGCGCCACAGTCAATCTGACCGCACGCCTGTGCGCGCACGCCGCTGCCGGGCAGACCCTGGTCACCGGCCCTGTCGCGGACGCCGCCCGCACCCTCGCCCTCACCATCACCGACCTCGGCGAGGCCACATTCAAGAACATCACTGAACCCACCCCGATCTACGCGCTCGACCTCGGCGCCAGCACCTCGATGCAGAGCATGGACCCGATCTGCCGCATGCGCATCGAGCACGACCGCGCGGCCGGATACCTCCGCCACAACGGGCACCAATACTGGTTCTGCTCTCTGGACTGCGCCACACAGTTCCTGCGCCAAGCTGAATCCGAACCCACACCGACATAGCCACAGCGGTCAGCCAGAGCTTGCCCCCATCACCGCCAACCGGCGCGCCTCCCCTCAATCTGCGCTGTCATCGACGGCCGACACCGGATCCACCGATTCGGTAGTCTGCATACCGGCCGGGCGTAGAGGAGAGCGGTGATGCGCAGTCGATTCACGATCGTGCTGGCATCAGTTTTCGCTGTCTTCCTGATGCATCAGGGCGCTGTCGGCGTCGCAGCAGCCGCCCCCACGACCATGCCGCCATCGATGCACACCCAGCTCCGGCCCACGGCGATGTTCACAGCCACCGCAGAGGCGGACGACGGCTGCTCGCTCGGACACCACTGCGTCTTCGTCCGGTCGGCCGAGACCGCGCTTGCCACCGCTGCGCTGATCATGATCGTCGCCGCCGCCGTCTGCTTCGATGTCGTCGGAATATGTTCGCGCCGACTGCGTTTCATCGCCGAACGTCCACCCCCGTGGACCACTCCCACCCAGGCCTCGCTGTCGGTGTTCCGGCGCTGAGGGACGGCCCGGTGCCCCGACAATCGGCGGCGACCGGCACTGACCCCTACCCGATGCTCAGCTTTGTCGAGCTCCGACACCAACGAAACAGGGAGTTTCTCGTGAACAAGTCCACCACAATCGCCATCGCCGCGGTCGCCTCAGTCGCCATCATCGGCACCGCCACAGCATGTTCGGATAATTCGTCATCCAGCAGTCACTCGACCGGATCGTCGGCCATGTCCATGCCAGCCGGATCCACCGCCTCATCCATTCCCGGATCGGCCGGCTTCAACGCGGCCGACGTGACGTTCGACCAGATGATGATTCCGCACCACCAACAGGCCGTGGAAATGGCCAAACTCGTCCCATCGCGAACAAAAAATGAACAGGTACGCACGCTGGCGACGGCGATCGAAGGCGCGCAGCAACCCGAGATCGACCAGATGACCGCAGCGCTGAAGGCGTGGAATCAGCCGACGTCGATGCCCACCATGGGCAGCCACGACGAACACTCGATGAGCGGAATGATGTCCGACGGCCAAATGGGTCAGCTCAAGACGCTGTCCGGCAGCGCTTTCGACAAGATGTGGCTACAGATGATGATCGAGCACCACCAAGGTGCGATCACCATGGCCAAGACCGAGCTCCAGCAGGGCAAAGACACAGCCACCAAACGGCTGGCGCAGTCGATCATCGACGGACAGCAGAAGGAAATCACGCAGATGAAAACGATGCTGCAGCAGCAGTAGCGCCGGAAATGACTAAGCCCCGACGGCTTTCCGTCGGGGCTCAGTCGTTGTGGAGATCCGCTATTTGCACTGGCCGGTGGCAGTTGCGCGGGCGGCGGGTCGCCGCATTCGGGAGCGGCGGGTCGACCGCGATGTGGACGCGATCGATGATCGTTCGCACCTGCTGCTGAAGGCTGTCCAAGCGGTCGCTGAGTCGGCGGTGTCCTTATGGTGCCACTGATTATCCAGCGGGTGATGGCAACTCGTTCAAGTTGCACAGATGCATTGATATCGGTCAATATAGATGTATGTCGAATCAGTTGGCGTCGGGCGAGCTGTGCTGTACGCCGGTCGTGGTGGAGCCGTTGTCGGCCGATGATGCTCGCGAGACGGCACGAATGTTCAAGGCACTGGGTGAGCCGGTGCGGCTGCGGTTGTTGTCGCTGGTTGCCTCGCACAGCGGCGGTGAGGCGTGTGTGTGTGATATTTCGGCGGTGTTCGATCTGGCGCAGCCGACGATTTCGCATCATCTGAAGGTCCTGCGGGAGGCCGGGTTGGTCGAGTGCGAGCGGCGGGGTACGTGGGTATACTACCGGGTGATTCCTGCTGCGTTGCAGCAGCTTTCGAGCCTGTTGTCGGAGTCGGCCGCGGACGGGGTATCGGCATGACCGACACAGTGAAGGCGACCGGTCAGCATGTGGCGGTGGCGGGCAAGCTGTCGACGCTCGATCGGTTCCTGCCGGTCTGGATCGGGGTGGCGATGGCCGCGGGCCTGATCCTGGGCCGCCTGATCCCCGGGCTGAACAAGACGATCTCGGCGGTGACCGTCGACGGTATCTCGCTGCCGATCGCGATCGGGCTGCTGATCATGATGTATCCGGTACTGGCGAAGGTGCGTTACGACCGCCTCGACACCGTCACCGGCGACCGCAAACTGTTGATCTCCTCGCTGCTGCTGAACTGGATCCTTGGTCCGCTAGTGATGTTCACCCTCGCTTGGCTGATGCTTCCGGACCTGCCCGAATACCGCACCGGTCTGATCATCGTCGGTCTCGCCAGATGCATTGCCATGGTGATTATCTGGAATGACCTTGCCTGCGGCGACCGCGAAGCGGCGGCCGTATTGGTCGCGATCAACTCGGTGTTCCAGGTGGTGATGTTCGCGGTGCTCGGCTGGTTCTACCTGTCGGTGCTGCCGGGCTGGCTCGGCCTGGCGCAGACGACGATCAAGACCTCGCCGTGGGAGATCGCGAAATCGGTGCTGATCTTCCTCGGCATTCCCCTGGTGGCGGGTTTCCTCACCCGCTACTTCGGGGAAAAGGTCAAGGGCCGCAACTGGTATGAGCAGAAACTGTTGCCGCGGATCGGGCCGTGGGCCCTGTACGGGCTGCTGTTCACGATCGTGATTCTGTTTGCGTTGCAGGGCAAGCAGATTACTTCGAACCCGTGGGACGTCGTGCGGATCGCGCTGCCTCTGCTGGCATATTTCGCGATCATGTGGGGCGGCGGCTATCTGATCGGTGCGCTGGCTGGCATGGGCTACGAGCGGACGACGACGTTGGCGTTCACCGCTGCCGGCAACAACTTCGAACTCGCGATCGCGGTCGCGATCGGTACCTATGGGGTCACCTCAGGGCAAGCGCTGGCCGGCGTGGTTGGCCCGTTGATTGAGGTCCCGGTGCTGGTGGGTCTGGTCTACGTCTCCCTCGCCCTGCGTAACCGCTTCATCGACCACCAAAACCGTTTCGCGACACACTGATCCATCCCACCCTCAGGAGACACTTCATGCCGACACCGAGTGTGTTGTTCGTGTGCGTCCACAACGCCGGCCGATCACAAATGGCCGCCGGATTCCTTACCGCACTGGCCGGCGACCGGATCGAGGTGCGGTCTGCCGGCTCCGCACCGACTGACACCGTCAACCCGGCCGCGGTCGCGGCGATGGCGGAAGTCGGTATCGACATCTCGGCTCAATCGCCGAAGATTCTGCGCCCTGACACCGTGCAGTCCTCCGATGTCGTGATCACCATGGGCTGCGGTGACGCCTGCCCCTACTTCCCTGGCACCGACTACCGGGACTGGGTACTCGACGATCCTGCCGGCCAGGGGCTCGATGCGGTGCGGCCGATCCGGGACCGGATCCGCGAACTGGTGGTTGAGCTGATCGATGAGCTCGCCCCCGCACTCGGGAACCCGGCCCGATGACGACGCGGGTGCTATTTGTCTGTGTAAGCAACCGCGGCAAATCAGTGATGGCTGAAGGCCTCGCCCGGCTAGGGGCCTACGGCGCCATCGAGGCGTCCTCGGCGGGAACCCAAGCCGCCGTTGGCGGCACCGTCAACGAACTATCGGCCCAGGTGTTGGCCGAGGTCGGCGGCGACATCAGCAACCATCAACCACGGCAGCTCACCAACGACATGATGACCACTGCCGATCTGGTGATCGCGGTCGGCACCGCCGCACAGATCGACGCCCCGACCGGCACCGTGGTGGAGGTCTGGGACACTGACGAGCCATCGCTGCGGGGGTTCGACGGGCTCGACCGGATGCGCCTGATCCGCAATGACATCGCGGCTCGTGTTGACGACCTTGCTCACCGGTTAACTCACGAGCAGAGCAGATAGCCCGATGCCCGGGCGGAGAGAAGACTCAGCAGCAGCTCGCAGGTGCCGCCTGGCCGTTAGCGTCTGCGGTGGACGTTTCGCATGCGCAGCCGCCGGACGGGTCCTCGGCCAGCAACCGCGGGCTGGTGCCGAAGGTCTCCGAATCAGCAAGCACCGTGTACACCTCCCACTTCTCGGAGTTCGGGCCGGTCACCCACACCTTGTCCTGGGTGGCGAAGCAACACGTCGTGTTGATCTCTTCCTCGGTGAATAGGCCCGCCTCGGTGAAACGCGCGATCTCGCCGTGCACCCTTTCCGACGAATCAACTTCCACACCAAGGTGATTGATCGATCCGCCCCGACCGGGGTTCTCCAGCAGGACCAGCTTCAACGGCGGCTCGGCCACCGCGAAATTCGCGTACCCCGGCTTCAGCTTGGCCGGCTCCACCCCGAATAACGTCGAGTAGAACTCGACTGCTGCATCCAGATCGTCCACATTCAACGCCAATTGCACCCGTGACATCACAACCTCCAAGCTGTGCGACATATATCGAAATACTGACAGGTTCAGGTCTACCGACCTTTTCGACATAAGTCAATGGCACGCGTAGGATCGTCGATGTGCCCAAGACGCTGCCAGTCATCGACCTCACCGCACCGGTCTGGTGCGCGCCGGTTTCTGCGGCGCCGCTGACCGACGAGGCAGCATTGGAGATTGCGTTGCGGCTCAAAGCGTTAGCCGACCCGGTCCGAATCAAGCTGATGTCGATCCTGCTCACCGCCGACGCCGGCGAGATCTGCACGTGCGACCTCGCCGCCGCGGTCAACCTCGCTGAATCGACCACCAGCCACCACCTCGGTCAACTCAAGAAGGCTGGCATGGTGGCGGCCACCCGGCGGGGGATGAACGTCTACTACGCCGCCCGCCCAGACTGTCTCGATGCGCTCCGCCACACACTGTCCACCTGCTGCTGATCAGGCCAGGGGGACGTCGAGCCCGAGCGATGACTCCTTTAGATCGCCGACATATTTGCACGTATGAAGAGCGGTCTAATGGGTCGTCGTCCGTCCGATGAGAGGTCCCGCTTGCGGACCGAGGCCTGCGACCATGGGACCACGGTCGCGCTGTCATCGGGGGTGGGTGATGATGACGTGTTCACGTGATGGTCCAACGGCGTGGATGCGTTCCGACGTAGCGCAACGAGCCTGGCTGGCAGGACGTGCGCACTCGTGTCAGGCGACGCGAAAACGGTGGAGACTAGGGTGTGTGAGTTCACGACATAGGCGACAACTGATACGCGACAGATGAGTCGCGACATAGGCGACAGTGGAGATCCATGTCGTCCAAGCATGAAGTCGCGGTCTTGCAAGTCGTTTCCGGACAACTCACCGTCAGCCAGGCCGCCCGCAAACACGGCATCAATCGCCAGCACCTACACCGGCTCCTGAACCGGTATCGCGACGGAGGACTCGATGCGATCGAGCCACGCTCAAGGCGCCCGCATAGCAGCCCGCACGCCACCACACCGCAGGTTCGCAACCGGGTGATCACTTTGCGCACCCAGCTGACCAGTCAGGGCCATGACGCCGGCCCGGTCACCATTGCCTGGCATCTGAAACACGAAGGCCTGCAAGCCCCCTCGACATCGACGATCCGCCGCATCCTGCACCAGGCCGGGCTGATCACCAGCCAACCACGTAAACGACCTCGCAGCTCCTATGTCCGCTTCCAGGCCGCCCAGCCCAACGCCTGCTGGCAATCGGACTTCACCCACTGGCATCTGTCCGACGGCACCGATATCGAAATTTTGAACTGGCTCGATGACCACTCGCGGTATCTGCTGGGCTGCGCCGCCCACTCCCGCGTGAGCGGAGACCATGTCGCGGCCACCTTCACCGAACTGATCAACCGGTACGGCCCGCCCGCGTCAACACTGACCGACAACGGTGCGGTCTACACCGCAAGGTTCACCGGCGGGCACAACCGCTTCGAACACCTGCTGGCGATCCTGGGCATCACCCAGAAGAACGGCGCACCAGCACACCCGCAAACCCAGGGCAAGATCGAACGTTTCCACCAAACCCTCAAACGCTGGCTCGCCGCACGCCCGGCACCGTCATCGAATTACAGTGCCAGCTCGACGAATTCACCCACTACTACGACGAGCAACGCCCACACCGGGCCACCAACAGGACCACCCCTGCCCACGCCTACAACGCCCTCGCGAAGGCGGTACCCGCCAGCACACTGCCAGGTCCGTACCGCCTGCGTTACGACAAAGTCGACAGCGCCGGACACGTCAGCCTCCGCCGCGCAGGCCGCATGCACCACCTCGGTATCAGCCGCGCACACACCACCACACCGGTACTGCTGCTAATCGACCCCGCCGAGGTCACCGTCATCAGCATCGACACCCAGACAGTCCTGAGCACCCACACCATCGACCCCAACCGCGGATACTGGCGCAACAAAAAACGAGAGCCCGGCCGATGGCCGGGCTCTCGTTCCTGACATGTCGCTCATGTCGCGACTCATCTGTCGCACATGTCCCGACTCATCACACGGTGGAGACTAGGGGAATCGAACCCCTGACCCTCGCCTTGCAAAGGCGATGCTCTACCAACTGAGCTAAGTCCCCTTGTTCAATTGTGCGGGTCGCTGCGGACATGTCCACCACAGTGTTCCCACTGGTCAAACCCCATCCCAACCCACTCAGCTCCAGATAACGCCCGAACTCCTGACATCCGCCTTGCAAAGGCGGCGCTCTACCAACTGAGCTAAGGCCCCGATCGTCGTCCGCGAACGCCTCGCGCCGGGATCGACAGGTGTGGGTTTGGTGGGCCTAGGAGGACTTGAACCTCCGACCTCTTCGTTATCAGCGAAGCGCTCTAACCGCCTGAGCTATAGGCCCGTGAACCGAAGTGAAAGGCTACCCGATCCGACCCGTGACCACCAAAACGGTTAGTCGAGGTCGGCCAAAGTCACTTCGACGCCACCGATGAAGTCGGCGCACAGGTTGTAGATGAACGCGCCGACACTGGCCAATGCCGTCAGCAGGATCGCGTCGATCACACCCAGCAGGAAGGCCCAACCGAACACCGTGCCCGCCCCGATGGCGTCCGACGATCCGCCGCCGTCGGTGGTCAGCGTGCTGACCGAGGAATTGACCTGCGACCACACCCCCATGCCGTCGAGCAGGAGGTAGAGCATCGCCACGGCGATCATCCAGATGAAGAAGCCGATGACGGCGAGGACCGCGGAGATTTTCAGCGTCGACCACGGATCGATGCGCCGGATCTGCACGCTGGCGCGCAGCGCTCGCGATGCGCCACCCGGGCCGACCTGGGTCGGAGCCGAGCGCGGGCCAAGTCCCCCCGAGGTACGGGCCGCCGATGCGGCGACGGCGGGCGTCGCGTGGATTTCGTCGAGGTCGGGCAGATCCTTGGCCTTGATCTGCGAGCGTCCGATGCTGCGGGTCGGCGATTCGACGAAGCGGTCCTTGTCGGTGCCGTTCGCCGCCGCGTCGTCGACCTTGGGTGCGGCGGTCCCGGTGATCAGCGGCTTTTTCTTCGGTGTCGACGGGTTCTTGGGCTTCGATGCAGCCTCGGGTGCCGGCGGGATGCCGCCGCCGGTGTCCGGCGCCAGCTCCTCGCCGCGCTGCCACGGCGGTTTCACACCCGGAGCGTCGGAAGCGGCCCCCGGCTTGTCCGCCGCGGACCCGTTCTTCTCGGCCTTGTCGGCATTCTTGGCCAACTCAGCAGCCTTCGCCGCAGCCGCCTGCGCAGCCGTTTCGGTCTTGGTGGTGGAGTCTGTGGTCGACTTTCCGCCACTCTTGTCCGCGTCGGACCCGTCGGTGCTCACGTAGTGAATCCTAGCTCTCGTCCGTCGAGCCCTCATCCGGCTCATCGGCGTTTCGGGCAATCGCCAACAGCGTAGTGCCTTCGTCGAGGTTCATCAGACGAACACCCTTCGTCTGGCGGCCGGCCTTGCGGACCTGCTTGGCCAGGGTGCGGATCACGCCGCCCGACGAAGTGATCGCGTAGAGCTCACTTTCCAAGGTGACGCGCAGCGCGCCGATCAGTTCGCCTCGACGCCGGTCGTGCTGGATCGTCAGCACGCCCTTGCCACCGCGGCCCTGCACCGGGTAGTCCGACATCAGGGTCCGCTTCGCGTAGCCGCCCGACGTCGCGCAAAGGAGGTAGTCCTCCTCGTCGACGACCACCATCGAGAGCAATCGGTCACCGGTGTTGAAGCGCATGCCCTGGACGCCGGAGGTCTGGCGGCCCATCGGCCGCAACGCCTCATCGGTCGCGGAGAACCGGATCGACTGGCCCTGTGCGGAGACCAGCAACAGGTCGTCTTCGGCACTGCACAGGCGGGCGGCAACGAGTTCGTCGTCGCCGCGCAGGTTGATCGCGGCGATACCGCCGGAACGGTTGGAGTCGAAGTCCTCCAGCTTGGACTTCTTAACCAGACCGTCACGCGTGGCAAGTACCAGATAGGGGGCGTCCTGATAGGACTTGATCTGAATGACCTGGGCGATGCGCTCTTCCGGCTGGAAGGCCAACAGGTTCGCCACGTGCTGGCCGCGGGCGGTGCGGGCCGCTTCGGGCAACTCGTAGGCCTTGGCCCGATAAACGCGGCCCTTCGTCGTGAAGAACAAGATCCAGTCGTGGGTCGAGCTGACGAAGAAGTGCGCGACGATGTCGTCCTGCTTGAGGCCGGCACCCTGCACTCCCTTGCCGCCGCGGCGCTGGCTGCGGTACAGGTCGGTCTTGGTGCGCTTCGCGTAGCCGGTCTCGGTGATCGTGACCACGACGTCCTCGCGGGCGATGAGGTCCTCGTCGGCCACATCGCCCTCGGCCGCGATGATCTTGGTGCGGCGCTCGTCGCCGTATTTGTCAACGATCTCGGCGAGTTCGTCGCGGACGATCGCCCGCTGCCGCTCCGGCTTGGCGAGGATGTCGCGCAGGTCGGCGATGACCCGCTCGATCTCGGCCAGTTCGTCGATAATCTTCTGTCGCTCGAGCGCGGAGAGTCGGCGCAGCTGCATCGCGAGAATGGCGTCGGCCTGAATCTCGTCAATGTCGAGCAGCGCGATCAACCCGTTGCGGGCCTCCTCGGTGTTGGCCGAGCGGCGGATCAGGGCGATGACCTCGTCTAGTGCGTCGAGCGCCTTGACCAAGCCGCGCAGGATGTGGGCGCGCTCCTCGGCCTTGCGCAACCGGTATCGGGTCCGCCGCACGATGACGTCGATCTGGTGGGCGACGTAGAACCGGATCATCTGATCCAGGCGCAGCGTACGCGGCACCCCGTCGACGATCGACAGCATGTTGGCGCCGAAGCTCGTCTGCAGTTGACTGTGCTTGTACAGGTTGTTGAGGACGACCTTCGCGACACCGTCGCGGCGCAGCGTCACGACGATCCGCATGCCGACGCGGTCCGACGACTGGTCCTCGATGCGGCTGATGCCCTTGAGCTTGCCCTCGTTGACCTGCTCGGCGATCGACTGGATCAGGTTGTCCGGGTTGACCTGGTACGGCAGCTCGGTGATGACAAGAGTTGTGACGCCCTTGTTCTCCTCGATGTCGACGACGCCGCGCATCCGGATCGACCCGCGCCCGGTGGTGTACGCATCCCGGATGCCCTGACCGCCGACGATGAGGCCGGCCGTCGGGAAGTCGGGGCCCTTGACCGCGTCCATGCACGCGGCGAGCAGAGCCTCGTCGTCGGCTTCGGGATTCTCCAAGGCCCAGAACACGGCGGCGGAGACCTCGCGGAGGTTGTGTGGCGGGATGTTGGTCGCCATGCCGACGGCGATACCGCCGGAACCGTTGATCAGCAGGTTCGGGATGCGTGCCGGGAGGACCGTCGGCTCTTCGGTCTTGCCGTCGTAGTTGGGGACGAAGTCGACGGTCTCCTCGTCGATGTCGCGCAGCATTTCCATGGCCAGCGGCGTGAGCCGGGCCTCGGTGTAGCGCATGGCGGCCGGACCGTCGTTGCCGCGCGAGCCGAAGTTGCCCTGGCC
>DLKD01000011.1:24002-68778 GCA_002477755.1 Gordonia sp. UBA7599 | reverse complement strand
GCCGTCGATCAGCGGGTAGCGCATCGACCACGGTTGGGCCAGGCGCACCAGTGCGTCGTAGATCGCGGTGTCACCGTGCGGGTGGTAGTTGCCCATCGTCTCGGCAACCGGTTTCGCCGACTTCACGTATGGGCGGTCCGGGCGATAGCCGGCGTCGTTCGTCGCGTACAACAGGCGCCGGTGCACGGGCTTGAGGCCGTCGCGGACCTCCGGCAGCGCACGGCCGACGATCACGCTCATCGCATAGTCGATGTAGCTGTTCTGCATCTCCTGCTGGATGTCGACCGGCAGGATGCGGTCGTGGCCGCCGTCGTCGGTGGGGGGCAGCGTGGTGTCGGTCATCGGTTCCTCTTCGATACAGGCGACGACCCGCGGTCGTCACCAAAAGCGTTGTGGCTCAAGGCGATTCGTGCAATTCCCGGATCAGACATCGAGGAAGCGCACGTCCTTGGCATTGCGGGCGATGAATCCGCGGCGTGCCGCGACGTCCTCGCCCATCAGGATGGAGAACAGCTCGTCGGCCGCGGCCGCATCGTCGAGGGTGACCTGCTTGAGGACGCGGATCGACGGATCCATCGTCGTCTCCCACAGCTCGCTGGCGTTCATCTCGCCGAGGCCCTTGTAGCGCTGGATACCGTCGTCGGTGTTGATCTTCTTGCCCTCGGCGCGGCCGGCCTCGAGCAGCCGGTCGCGGTCGCGGTCGGTGTAGGCGTACTCGGGCTCCGCACCCTTTTGCCACTTCAACTTGTACAGCGGCGGCTGCGCCAGGTACACGTGTCCGTGTTCGATGAGCGGGCGCATGAAGCGGAACAGCAGCGTCAGCAGCAGCGTCGCGATGTGCTGGCCGTCGACGTCGGCGTCGGCCATCAGCACGATCTTGTGATACCGCAGTTTGGCGAGGTCGAACTCGTCGTGGATACCGGTGCCGAAAGCCGTGATGATCGACTGGACTTCGGCGTTCTTCAGCACGCGGTCGATGCGCGCCTTTTCGACGTTGATGATCTTGCCGCGGATCGGCAGGATCGCCTGGTACATCGAGTCCCGGCCCGACTTGGCGCTACCGCCGGCGGAGTCGCCCTCGACGATGTAGACCTCGCATTTCGTCGGATCGTTGCTGCGGCAGTCGGCGAGCTTGCCGGGTAGGCCGCCGATGTCGGTAGCGGTCTTGCGTCGGACCAGCTCGCGCGCCTTGCGCGCGGCGATGCGCGCCTGCGCGGAATCGACGGCCTTGCGGATGATGGTCTTGGCCTCGGCCGGGTTCGCCTCGAACCAGTGCCCGAGGTGCTCGTTGCAGGCTTTCTGGACGAAGCTCTTGACCTCGGTGTTGCCGAGCTTGGTCTTCGTCTGACCCTCGAACTGCGGGTCGGCCACCTTCACCGAGATCACCGCGGCCAGCCCCTCGCGGATGTCGTCGCCGGTGAGCTTGCCGTCCTTCTCCTTGATGAGCTTCTTGTCGGTCGCGTACTTGTTGACCGTCGAGGTCAATGCTGCGCGGAAGCCCTCTTCATGGGTACCGCCCTCATGGGTGTTGATGGTGTTCGCGAACGTATGGACCGATTCGGCGTAGCCGCTGTTCCACTGCATCGCGATCTCGACCTCGTGCCCAACGCCCTTGGCAGAGAAGCCGATCACCGACGAGTGGATCGGCGTCTTGGTGCGGTTGAGGTGCTTGATGTAATCGACCAGGCCGTCGGGATAGTGGTAAGTGCGCGTGCGGACAACGGCGGCCTGGGCCTTCTTCTCCTCCGGCGACTTGACGGTCTCGGCCTTGTCGGTGCCGTCCCCGTCGAGGTCGGCTTCGGCGATGGCCTCCTCGTCGGAGATCCGGTTGTCGGTGAGGGTGATGGTCAGGCCCTTGTTGAGGAAGGCCATCTCCTGCAACCGGCGCGCAATCGTCTCCGCGCTGAATGCCGTCGTCTCGAAGATCTGACCGTCGGGCCAGAAGCGCACGGTGGTTCCGGTCTTGCTCGACGCGGCACCTTTGTTCAGCTTCTCCGGCTCGGCATAGAGATAGGTCTGCGTCCATACCGACCCGTCGCGCTCGATCTCCAGCTCCACCTTGGTCGACAGCGCGTTGACGACGGAGATGCCGACGCCATGCAGACCGCCCGACACCGCGTAGGAATCCGAGTCGAATTTTCCACCGGCATGCAGCTGGGTCATGATGACCTCGACGGCGGGGACGCCGGTCGCGTGCATCGACACCGGCATACCGCGTCCGTCGTCGACCACCTCCACACCACCGTCGGCGAGGAGCGTGACGTCGACACGCGTGGCGTGCCCGGCCATCGCTTCGTCGACCGAGTTGTCGACCACCTCCCAGATCAGGTGGTGCAGGCCGCGCTCACCGGTCGAGCCGATGTACATGCCCGGGCGCTTGCGGACTGCTTCCAGACCTTCGAGGATGCTGATCGAATCGGCGCCGTACTCGCCGTTCTTCTTGCTGGGCTTCTTCTTCTCCGCCACGCGCCTCGTCTGCTCCCCTCACCGGTACCGGTGAATCTCTTCCTCGCGCAGGTCCCGATAGACCCCCGCCAGCCCCTTCTCGGGCACTGTGTCCATCGTACTGGGTCACCCGTACTAGAGCCGGGATGCCTGGCCGCTAGAACGCCCTCAGATCGAGTTTTTCGCCGTTCTTGTGGGCCGATTGTGGAAAACAGTCATTCTGCGGCGGTATGGCCGTTGCGAGGACTATCGTCGCGAGCCCCTTCGAGGGGCTCTACCCATAGGTGTCGCGGGGCCCTCGGCCCGGTACATGGCGGGGGCCTTTTCGCCATGACGGCGCTTGCGGTCCGGTGATCCGCAGCTGGGTCACGACGCCGTCGCCGACCGCCGCGGCGATCTTCGCGAGGATGTGACTCTGCACGTAGCGCAACTGCGTCGCCCACGCCGTTGACTCCGCAGAGACGTAGAGGATGCCCTCCTCCAGGCGGCTCGGACGGGCGTGGGCGCAGACATCGGCACCCACGATCGCGTCCCAAGAGGCGAGAACCGTCGCCGCACCCACCCGGGTCTGCCACCCCGGCGCCTGCGACAGCCGGCCGACGAGACTGCCCAGACTCTGCGGATCCCGGTGATCGGGACCGGCACCGGACCACCGACGTCTCGACCGACTACCAGCCGGGTTCGACAGCGGGGCTTTCCCGGTCGCGGCGCGGCGCGTGCGTGAACGGGCACGCGCTTCTTCGAGTGCCTTCTTGGCGAGCTCGTAGCCGCTGCTCGAACCGCCGGCCTCCGCGTCAGTCATCGTCTGTCATTCTACTGTCGTCACTGACAATGGACCGCCGAGCAGGCGCGCTGTCGTCGGCTTTCGATCCGTCCGCAGACTCGAAAATCTGACTGCCGTCAGTAGTGTCTGCGACCATCTCCACCGACAGTCGGCGCCCTCGCACCCCACTGGGCAGATCCTCCGGGACCGCGGCGGTCACCAACAACTGCTCGGCTCCGGCGGTGAACCCAGCCAGGTGCTCACGCCTGCGCGCGTCCAGCTCGGCGAAGACATCGTCGAGCATGATCACCGGCTCGACGCCCTCGGCGCGCGCCAGTTCCACCGTCCCCAGTCTCAGAGCCAGTGCCAACGACCATGACTCGCCGTGACTGGCGTAGCCTTTCGCCGGTTGATCGCCGAGTGAGATCTCGAGGTCGTCGCGATGAGGTCCAACCAGGCACACCCCCCGCTCGATCTCCTTGGAGCGGGCACTCGCGAGGGCGTCCAGGAGTAGCTGCTCGATGTCTGCGACGGGACGCGACGATCCGTCGGGTTCTGCCACCCCGGGTCCGACGGCACTGCGGTAGGAGATCGCGGCGGGTCTCGAATGCGGAGCGATGGCGGCGTAAGCCTGCTCGAAGTGCGGCGCCAGGGCCGTGACCGTCGCGATCCGATGGGCGGTCACCTGAGCACCGAGCGCGGCGAGTTGACCGTCCCACACATCAAGGGTGCTGATTACCGACTCCGCGTCGGATCCGCCTCGGCGCAACGCGGCGCCCGCGGTTTTCAACAGCGCGGCGCGCTGGCGCAGCACCCGGTCGTAGTCGGCTTTCGTCGCTACCGCCGCCGGACCACGACCGGTCACCAGTTCGTCGACGAAACGCCGGCGATCGGCCGGTTCGCCGCGGACCAGCAGGAGATCCTCCGGCGCGAACATCACGGCTCGCAGAACACCAATGACTTCCCTGTGGCGGCGGATCGGCCGGGTTCCCAGCGCCACCTTGTTCGCACCGGCCGGAAGGATCGTGACATCCACCGACAATTCGCGGCCGTCGTTGTGGACCGTCGTTGCGATCCGCGCGGACTGCGCACCCTGTGACACGAGGGCCGCATCGGAGGTGACGCGATGCGACCGCAAGTTCGCGATGTAGTACAGCGCCTCGAGGACGTTGGTCTTTCCGAACCCGTTGCGTCCCACCAACACCGTAGGCTCGGCGGCGAACTCCACATCGAGGGCATGCCACGATCGGAAGTCCCGCAACGACAGTTGGCGGACGAACACCGATCAGCCGGGCAGGCGCACCGGCATCAGCAGGTAGCTGAACACCGAATCGGGCGCCAGAAACGCGCCACTCTCGTCGGCAACCGGTTCCTCACCGGTCGACGGCCGCAAGACCGCGGGCCGGCTGGGCGTCGTGAATCCGAAGTCGACGGTGGGCACACCGATCGCGGCGAGACCGTCCTGCAGATAACCCGGGTTGAATGCGATCGTGAGCGGCTCGCCGTGGAAGACGACCGGCAGCTCTTCTTCCGCCTTGCCGGCTTCGTCGCCGCCGGCAGTCAGGAGAACCGAGCCCTCGGTGAATTCCATCCGCACCTGGGCGCCGCGGTCGGCGACGAGTGCCACGCGCTTGATCGCGTCGAGCAACGGAGCGCTGTCGATCGTGGCTACCGCGGTATGGCTCGCAGGGAGGAGCTGGCGGAACTTGGGGAACTCCGCGTCGAGCAAGCGGGTGGTCGTTTGCTTGGCGCCGCCGAGGATGCCGAAGATTCCGTCCCCGCCGATCCCCGCACCACTGCCGAACGCCAACGTGACATCGGTGGCGGCCTCGGCGCCGGCGGTCTTCGCCGCATCGGCCAGCGTCTTGGCCGGAACCAGCACCGCACCCGACGCCGACGCATCACTGGGCTGCCATTCGAGTTCGCGCACCGCGAGGCGGAATCGGTCCGTGGCGGCCAGGACCACCGTCTTGCCGTCGATCTCGAGCCGGACGCCGGTCAGCATCGGAAGCGTGTCGTCACGTCCGGCCGCCAACGCCACCTGCGAGATGGCCTCGGCAAAGATGTTCGACGGGATCGTTCCCGTCGTCGCCGGGATGGCGGGCATCTCGGGATAGTCCTCAACCGGCATGGTCGGCAGCGAGAACTTCGCACTCCCGCAGGTGATCGATACGCGCGAGCCGTCGAGCCCGACGTCGACCGGCTTGGACGGGAGGGCTTTGGTGATGTCGGCCAGCAATCGGCCCGAAACGAGGACGCGGCCGGGCTCGGCGACCTCGGCAGCGATGGACTCTTGTGCGGAGACCTCGTAATCGAAACCGGAGACGGTCAAACCGTTCTCGCCGGCAGTGAGAACCACACACCCCAGGACGGGAACCGGCGGACGGGCAGGCAGGCTCCGGGCAACCCAAGCCACCGACTCCGCGAACTCGTCGCGTGAGACACGAAACTTCATGGTGGTCACTGTAAAGCGTCGCAGGCCGTTCTGGCGGGCGGGGTCACAAAAGATCGGCGACGACGACGGTCTGCCGAGTCGACCCGACGATGTTGTGCACACGGCTGCTTTTAGAAGAGATCAATCTAAAGAGAACAGAAGTGTTAGTAGGCGTTCCGGAAACTGTGTGTAACTGCCATATCGGCAGGTAGAGCAGCAGATCCTGCTGTGGACAGGTTGTGCGTAACCCTGGGGGCAGTTCGACGGCCTGTGGATCGGGCGAAAATTGTTCTTCAGTTGTCCACCGACTCTCCACAGCTGGCGGGGGTTTTCGCCAGGCTCATCCACAACGACGCGCCGGACTGCGACACGCCTATCGCCTCGGGCATGGCGCAGGGGAGAACTCTCGCCGGATGGTTGAGGGTTGCCGGCCAGCGGCGCGAGATCGGGTTACGCCGGGCCGGGATTGCGCTTGATGCGCGCGGTGAGCTCCTGGACGGAGTCGTAGACCCCACGGTTGGCCGCCATGGTCTCGCGGACCTTGCGCTCGGCGTACATGACCGTCGAGTGGTCGCGGTTGAACTCCTCACCGATCTTCGGCAACGAGAGGTCGGTGAGTTCGCGGCACAGATACATGGCGATCTGCCGGGGCATCACGATCTCGGACTTGCGGGAGGGTCCCTTGAGGGTGTCGATCGTGACAGAGAAGTAGTCGGCCGTCACCGCGAGGATCTTGGCGGCGCTGACCTCTTGGACACCGGCTTCGGGTAACAGGTTGCGGAGCACCACCTCGGCCAGCGAGCGGTTCAACTCGGCGTTGGTGAGCGAGGCGAACGCGGTCACGCGGATCAGGGCGCCCTCGAGCTCGCGGATGTTGCGCTCGATGTGGGACGCGGTGAGTACCAGCACGTCGTCGGGGACAGCGATCTTGTCCATCTGGGCCTTCTTGCGAAGGATGGCGACACGGGTCTCGAGGTCGGGCGGCTGGACATCGGTGATGAGACCTCCCTCGAAGCGTGTGCGCAGACGGTCTTCCAGGGTTGCCAGCTGATGGGGCGGACGGTCGGAGGAGATGATGATCTGCTTGTCGGCGTTGTGCAGGGTGTTGAAGGTGTGGAAGAACTCTTCCTGCGTTCCTTCGCGGCCGATCAAGAATTGGATGTCGTCGACCAGGAGGATGTCGACCTCGTCACGATAGCGGCGCTGGAACTGCACCCGCCGGTCGTCGCGCAACGAGTTGATGAAGTCGTTGGTGAACTCCTCGGTCGATACGTACTTCACTCGCAGGTTGGGGAAGAGCCGTAGGGCGTAGTGACCGGCGGCGTGCAGGAGGTGGGTCTTGCCCAACCCCGACTCGCCCCAGATGAAGAGCGGGTTGTAGGCGCGGGCCGGCGACTCGGCGACGGCGACGGCAGAGGCGTGTGCGAAGCGGTTGGACGCGCCGATGACGAAGGTGTCGAAGGTGTAGCGCGGGTGCAGGCTGCCCGACGAAGGGGCGGCCGACTCGGAACCCGGGCTGCGGCGAAACACGTCGGACCAATCGTCGCCGCGCCGCTCCACGAATGTTCGGCGCTGTTCCACCCAAGTGTCGTCGGGTGACTCGTTGTCTCCGTCTCCGTCCCGATGGTCGGTTTCTTTCGGGTCGGGCTCAAGCTCGGTCAGCGGCTGGATGCGCACACCGAGGTCGACCGACTGGCCGAGGTGACGCGACAGTGCACCGCAAATGATGTTGCGCAGATTCCGCTCGATCTGCTCCTGGACGACACGGTTGGGCACCGAGAGAAGAGCGAATCCCTCGGTAAGGGTGAGTGGTCGGACGAGGGAGAGCCACGCCTTCTGTTGGCGGGTGAGAGGAGGGTTGACCCTGGTGTCGTCAACGAGTTCGTCGACGATCGTCAACCAGACGTCGGGGAACGACACACCGGCGTCGGTCATCTTGTCCCCCTAGTTGATTCGACGTTGCAGATACCGTCGTCGTGACGGGTTGTGCGGCCTCCCAGCATGCCACGTTCGTGCTGCCGACATCAAAGTTCTCCACACACTTATTAACAAGTGTGCATAGGAAGGGGTGTCAGGTGATCGCGAGCGGTTTGATTGTCCAAGCGGAAGTCAGTACCCTCGACAAGTCACATCCGTCGTACGGACTTTCGGTCGGACACCTGGTGGGTGACACCAACAGTTGGCCAGACTATCCGAGATGCCTCGGCACCAGACGACGATACCGAGACTTGTTTACAGCCCGCGCGAGTGGGCACTGACTTGAAGGAGTCACTCCGATGGCCAAGGGCAAGCGGACTTTCCAGCCGAACAACCGTCGTCGTGCGCGCAAGCACGGCTTCCGTCTCCGTATGCGGACCCGTGCCGGCCGGTCGATCATCAGCGGCCGTCGCACCAAGGGCCGCGCAAGGCTGAGCGCCTGAGTTCTGTCTCCTGCTTCGTGGTGACCGAGCCGTCCGCTCACTAACGCTTCTCGGCGCCGGTCCCGCGATGCATGTTCGACGATGAACTCCGCGCACCGGATCCATCGGCGATCCGACTTCCGGCGCACCCTTTCACAGGGCATGCGCACCCGAACCCGAGACCTCGATATCCACCGACTCGAGGTCGCTCCGGCATGGCCGGACCCCACCCGCAGCGATGTCGCCCTGTGTGGTGGCCCCCGGCTGGGGATGATCGTGAGCAAGAAAGTCGGCAACGCCGTTGTCCGCCATCGCGTCGCCCGCTGTATCCGAACCGCGTTCGGGATGAGTGTCCTTCCCGTCGTCGAAACGGAATCTTTCTTCGTCGTGCGCGCCCGGCCGTCAGCGGCCGACCGGTCTTCGGTCGAGTTGGCCGACCAGCTCGCCCGGGCGGTACGGCCATGACCCGCGCTGCCATCGCGGTGATCCGCTTCTATCAGGTGTGGATCTCGCCGACGCGATTGCCGACGTGTCGGTTCGAGCCGACCTGCAGTGCTTACGCGGTCGAGGCCTTGACCAAGCACGGCTTCTTCTACGGCGGCTGGCTGGCCGTCGCACGGCTGGCCAAGTGCGGGCCGTGGCACAAACCCGGATACGACCCGGTTCCGCCGCGGCGGAACCTTTCGAAGAGTGAGGGACTGGAAACAGCGTGCTGAACATCATCTACTACCCCGTGTCGGGGATCATGTGGCTCTGGCACTGGTTGTTCGACAAGATCACCCCGGATACCCCCAACGGCAACGGCATCGCGTGGGCCCTGTCGGTGGTGTTCCTCGTGTTCACGTTGCGGGCGGTCCTCTACAAGCCCTTCGTCAAACAGATCCAGACGACGAAGAAGATGCAAGAGATCCAGCCGCAGATGCAGGCCATCCGTAAGAAGTACGGCAAGGATCAGGTCAAGATGGCCGAGGAGATGCAGAAGCTGCAGCGCGAGCACGGCTTCAACCCCCTCCTCGGATGCCTGCCGATGTTCATGCAGATCCCCGTCTTCATCGGCCTGTTCCACGTGTTGCGCTCGTTCAACCGCACCGGTGCCCAGTTCGGTATGCGCGGTCACACGATGTCGGTCGAGGAGAACGCCAACACCGCCAACTACTTCTTCAGTTCTGACCACGTCCAGAACTTTCTGGAGGCTCGCCTCTTCGGGGTGCCCCTCGCTTCCTGGGTGACCATGCCGTCGTCGCCGTCCCCGCAGTGGGAGGCGTTTATGAGTCATGGCGCGCCGACTTTCACGCGGATCGGGATCGTCGTCGTCGTGGTCCCGATCATGCTCATCGCGTCACTGATGACCTACCTGAATGCGCGCGCCGCGGTGCAGCGTCAGTCGGCTGCCGCGCTGGAGAGCCAGCAGACGCGGATCATGAACATGCTCTCCCAGTACGTGTTCCCGCTCGGCATCCTCGTGTCCGGCCCGTTCTTCCCCGTCGCGATCCTCCTCTACTGGGTCAGTAACAACATCTGGACCTACGGTCAGCAGCACCTCGTCTTCGGTCGCATGGCCCGAGAAGAGGAAGCAGCCAAGGTTGCCAAGGAGGAGAAGAACAAGGCGAACGCGCCCAAGCCCGGTGCACGCCCAGATCGGACCAAGCGAGACGATCTGAAATCTGATGGCACGGTTGCCGATGGTTCCGTCGCTGAGGCGAAGCCCGACGACGCTGGTGTGGATTCCGAGGCCGAGTCGTCGAAGGGTGAATCACTCGCCAAGGACTCGACGTCGACCAAGGGAGCGGCATCGCCCCCGGCGCGCAGCGGACCGGCCAAGGGTAAGGCCGCCGGGTCCAAGAAGAACCGGCAGGCGGCCCGGAAGAACAAGCGGCGCTGACCGCCACAGTCCCCACAATTTCGTAGCGAGATAGAGGAGTACCCATGAACGCCGAAGCGCAAGTCCCCCAAGACGAGGTCGTCGCCGAGGCTGAGGCGGTCGAGACCGCAGCAGTCGTCGTCGATGACGAGGACGGGGCGCAGGCCGTTGCCGAAGTCGTCGACGCCGAAACCACCGAAGTCGTCGAAGAGCCTGTCGATGACGCTGCCGACGAAGACGGCGATGACGCCGACGACGACGGTGACGAGGAAGACGAACTGATCGAGGAAGGCGAGATCGCCGGCGATTACCTCGAGCAGTTGCTGGACGTCCTGGACTTCGACGGCGACATCGACCTCGACGTCGACGGCGATCGTGCCATCGTGAGCATCGACGGCGGCAAGGACCTGTCGAAGCTGGTTGGCCGTCGCGGCGAGGTTCTTGACGCTCTGCAGGAACTGACTCGACTCGCCGTGCAGCAGGCTACGGGCGAGCGCAGCCGCCTGATGCTCGACATCGCCCGGTGGCGAGCCGGTCGCCGCGAGCGCCTGGTGGGTCTCGGCACCGAGGTGGCGCAGCGCGTGCTTGCGTCGGGCGAGCGCGAGGCGCTCGAGCCGATGACCCCGTTCGAGCGCAAGATTGTCCACGATGCAGTGGCGGCCGTCGACGGTGTGGTGAGCAAGAGCGAAGGCGCCGAGCCCAAGCGTCGCGTAGTCGTTATCAAGGTGCCGTAGGCTAGACACAACGCTCGACCGATGTGGAGAGGTCCCGGCTGATGCCGGGACCTTTCTCCGTTCGAGGGGCGGAATTACATCGGTGTAGTTTGCGATGTTTCACGTGAAACATCAGCGGAGGGACCCAGATGTTTCACGTGAAACATGGCCCGATGCGAACGATGTTTCACGTGAAACACAACAGGGACTGGCGGCGCGGAGTGCGCCTGAATGGATGAGGGGATGGTTGGGTGTCGGTACCAGAAGCCGCCGGACGCGTCTTCGGTGAGCGTCTCCCCCTCGCCGTCGCCTACCACGACTGGTTGGCGGACGCCGGTGTCATTCGGGGGCTGATCGGACCCCGTGAGTCGTCGCGTCTCTGGGAACGCCATATTCTCAACTGCGCGGTCGTCTCGGATCTGTTCGACTCCGATGAGCGCATCGTCGATATCGGCAGTGGGGCCGGGTTGCCAGGTATCCCGCTGGCCATAGTCAGGCCGGATCTGAAGCTCGTGCTCGTGGAGCCACTATTGCGACGGACCACTTTCCTTTCCGAAGTCGTCGAGTCCCTCGGCCTAGACAATGTGATCGTGGTGCGTGGCCGCGCTGAAGAGAAGGCGATCAATTGCGGAGTACGGAGAGGTGGATGCGGTGACCTCGCGCGCAGTCGCGCCTCTGGACCGCTTGGTCAAATGGTCGGCACCGCTCATCCGTACGGACGGCCGGCTCGTGGCGATGAAGGGATCGAGCGCGCAGGAGGAAATCGCCGAACACGGTGCAGCGTGTGCGGCGGCGGGTGTCGTGGACCTGATCGTCGAGTCCGTGGGCGGCGAGCTTCTCGCTGACCCGACGACGGTGATTGTTGGGCGACGAACGGCAGGGCGTTCGGGGCGGGTTGCAAAGGCAAAGCCTGGGCGACGCGATAGGCGTGCCCGGTAAGCGAGTAAGCGAGGGGCGCCGTTGTCCGTGTCGGACGGTGCGCGCAGAATAGAGGAACGATGAGAGATCGAAGGATGACGAACGTGACGAGAAAGACCCCGAATGTTTCACGTGAAACATCGGAACCTGTACGAGCCGAGACGTTCGTCGACACCCCGATCGCGGCAGCCGCGGCTCGGGCTAGCGAGATCCTCACGCCTGGCGGGACTCGCCCACTCCCCCGCCCGGTGCACCCGCGGATCATCACCGTCGCGAACCAGAAGGGCGGCGTCGGTAAGACGACCACCGCTGTGAACCTAGCGGCCGCCCTGGCTATCCACGGTCTACGCGTCCTTGTGATCGACCTTGATCCCCAGGGCAACGCGAGCACGGCGTTGGGTATCGATCATCGCCAGCCCGATATCTCCTCGGTGTACGAATTGCTCCTCGGTGAGGCGACGCTCGCCGAGGCGATCCAGCAGAGCCCAGCCAACGAGAACCTCTACTGCGTGCCGGCCACGCTGGACCTGGCGGGCGCCGAGATCGAACTGGTGTCATTGGTCGCACGGGAGAACAGGCTGAAGAACGCCATCAATCCGGAGGCGTTGGGCGCCTATGGATTCGACTACGTGTTCATCGACTGCCCGCCGTCGCTGGGACTGCTGACGGTCAATGCGATGGTCGCGGCCCGCGAGGTGCTCATCCCGATCCAGTGTGAGTACTACGCCCTCGAAGGAGTGGGACAGTTGCTCCGCAATATCGAGCTCGTGCAGTCGCACCTGAACCGGGATCTGCACGTGTCGACTGTGCTGCTGACGATGTACGACGGGCGCACGAAGCTGGCAGATCAGGTGTCCGAGGAGGTGCGCCGCCACTTCGGCGACAAGGTCCTGCGGGCCGTGGTGCCGCGCAGCGTGAAGGTCTCCGAGGCCCCCGGATACGGGATGACGATTCTCGACTACGACCCGGGCTCGCGGGGTGCGATGAGCTACGTCGACGCGGCGCGCGAGGTGGCGATCGCGGGTGCCGCCGGTGCCGGAAGCGTTGGCGGTTCCACCAGTGGTGCACAGGGCTAGGGAGGACGGAAGCGTGAGTCGAGAGAACCAGCGTAAGGGTGGGCTCGGGCGAGGCTTGGCGGCCCTCATCCCCACCGGGCCTTCCGAAGACGGAGCCGGCGGCAGTGCCCTTGGCGGCCATCGGATGGGTGCCGCTGCCGCCGATGTCGTCATCGGGACGGGGCCGGTGTCCAGTCCTACGGCTGCCGCGGTCGAGACGATCTCCCCGGACGTCGGAGCGGTCTACCGCGAGCTGAGGCCGACGCAGATCCAGCCCAACCCGCAGCAGCCGCGTACGGTCTTCGACGAGGAGGCGCTGAACGAGCTCGTCCACTCGATCCGCGAGTTCGGGCTGATGCAGCCGATCGTCGTGCGCCGTCTGCCCGAGCCGCAGGGCGAGATCGAGTACCAACTCGTCATGGGTGAGCGCCGCTGGCGGGCGAGCCAGGAGGCCGGACTCGAGGCGATCCCGGCGATCGTGCGCGAGACCCCCGACGGCGACATGCTCCGGGATGCGCTGTTGGAGAATATCCACCGGGCACAGTTGAATCCGTTGGAAGAGGCGGCTGCGTACCAGCAGCTGCTCGAGGAGTTCGACGTTACGCAGGAGGAGCTGGCCAATCGCATCGGTCGCTCCAGGCCGGTCGTTACCAACATGATCCGGCTCCTCAAGCTGCCTGTCGCTGTGCAGCGTCGCGTGGCGGCGGGCGTGCTCTCGGCCGGGCACGCCCGGGCACTGCTCTCCCTCGACGGCGGGACGGAGGCTCAGGAGCAGCTCGCGGCGCGGATCGTCGCCGAGGGGCTGTCGGTCCGTGCGACCGAGGAGGCCGTGACGCTGGCCAACCGGGGTGATGGTCCGAAGGCACCGACGCCGCGGCGCAAGCAGATGGTGATGCCCGGATTGCAGGATGTTGCCGAGACACTGTCGGACCGTCTCGACACCCGGGTAGTGGTGAGCCTCGGCAAGCGGAAGGGCAAGATCGTCGTCGAGTTCGGCTCGGTGGACGATCTCGAGCGGATCGTCGCCGAGATCTCGGAGCGAGCCAATTAACCGGCGTAATTTGCGCACCCAGGGATACCGGGCAATAACGTCACTGTGACGTAGCGATCGAAAGGACCGCGAGGTGAAGCCAAAGACGTTGTGGCACAACAACTTTCGGTCTCCGAGCGGAATCTTCGGGTAGAGGCAGATGGGAATCCGCCTTCGCCCCCTCGATATCGACGAATTCGAGTCGTTGCCCCGGCATGTCCGCGGTTGCGTCTTCTGGGAAGTCGATCCGAGCGCCGGTGTGCGCACAAGTGAGTTCGACAAAGAGGCCTGGACGTCAGGGCTGCTTCTCGAATGGGGCACGTGCGCGCAGTTGGCCCAAGCGGGACCCAACGTTGTGCGGTCCGGCGGGGAAGGTGGATTGCGGCGCACCGTCGGCACCGCCTTCTATGCGCCGCCGCTGCGTGTCCCTCGTGCCGCCCACTTCCCCACCTCCCCGGTGAGCGCCGACGCGGTGCTGCTCATGTCGATGCGTGTCGAGCCCGGCTTCGACGAGGCACGGCCCCTGCTTCTCGATGGCGTTGTCGCCGATCTCGTTCAGCGCGGGGTCCGGGCGCTCGAGGCTTTCGGGGTCCGCGGGACAGAATCCGATTCCGACATCTGTCGGGAGTGCATGATCGATGCGGAGTTCCTCGAGGACTCGGGTTTCGACCTCATCGCACCCCATCATCGGTTCCCCCGGTACCGACTGGTGCTCGACGAGGGCCTCGGTTGGAAGTCTGCCGTGGAGGGGGCGCTAGAACGCCTTGTCGTGGAGGCAGCGCTGCAGATAACGCTGGATCCGGATTTCCAGATGACACCGGCGCCGGCGGGCGCGAGTAGCACTGCTACTCCTCGAGCCTGAACGCGACCTGCCTTAGCGCCCCGGTGGCGCAAGACCAAGACGAGACGCGGAGGCGTCAGGAGATGGCGCGCTCGGCAGCCAACAGGTCGGCGAAAGTGTAGGTGCCGGTGGGCTGGTCGTTCTCGCCCAAGAGGTATACGCGTTTCACCGCGATGAGAATTGCCTCGGCCACGATGTCGCGGTGGGCGGGGTCATCGAGCCAGGAAGCGTCGTCAGGATTGGTGACGTAGCCGACGTCGATCAGGGCGGTGGGCATCTGGGTTTCGCGCAGGATCGGCCAGGTCCGAGGATGCGTCCGACAGTCGAAAAGCCCTGTGCGAGCTACGATTTCGCGCTGGATAAAGCTCGCGAGGTTGCGGCCGATGGTCGAGTACGACCCGTGGTTGTTGCCGAAGTAGAAGCTGGCGACACCGCGGGCCGTCGATGTCGGGTGGTGTGCACAGCGCAGCGCGATGACGAGGTCGGCGTCGACGGCGTTGGCGGTGCGTGCGCGCTCGGAATCGTCGGGACTGGAGTCAGGGCCGTGGGAGAGGAAGGTCTCCATGCCGGCGGCACCCATTCGTCCTTCGAGTCGATAGGCGATGTCGCTTAGGATCCGGGTCTCCAAGTCGGCGACCATCCCGGCAGACAACGGGTGCGCGCCGCCGCAGCCCGCGTCGATCAGGACGCGCTTACCCGACAGGCGGGGACCGGACCGTCGGACTCGCTCCTCTTCACGGATGGCGTGCGGGGAGCCGCCGGTGATGCGGTTGCCCAGGCGCTCCAGCGACCTCAGCGTCGCGGGTCCGCAAATCCCGTCGGAGGACAGCCCGTACTCGGCCTGGTAGCGGCACAGGGCGCTGTGGGTGGTCTCGCCGAACACCCCGTCGACGAGATGGGGGTAGTACCCGAGGTTCTGCAGGCGCGATTGAAGAGTGGCGACGTCGTCGCCGGTCATGGGCGAGGACAGGCGGTACAGCAGCACGCGGGAACCCAGGTGGTAGGACGATTCGAGCAGTGCACGGTAGGTTTCCGGCCCGACGATTCCGTCGACGAGCAGGCCGCGCTGCTGCTGAAAGGCGCGCACCGCGTGGTCGAGCTCCGGATCGAACACGGCCTCAGGCGAAGCCCAACCATCGCTGGTGGCACGCAGATCACTTGGGCCGGCGTTGTCGCCGAGCAGATTCTGCCCCACCAGGATGGTCCGGATCTCGGCGATTGCCGAGCCCTGGTCACCAAGCCTGAAGGTCGGCATGGACACGCTCCTCACCCGGGCGACGTCGGTCAGTGGTGCCCGGCGCCGGAAGGGCGGGCGTGGCGGCGACGTCGTCGCGGACAATTCTGACAGGTCGCTGCGAGCGAGCACAACTTACGCGGTCAGCCGCCCAGGACCGAGTCCAGTTCGCGCAGCAGCGCTGCCTTGCCCTTGGCCCCGACGATGGTCTTGACGACCTCGCCACCGGAGAACAGCTTCATCGTCGGGAGAGACATGATCGAGTAGTCGCGCGCGACGCCGGGATTGGCGTCGACGTCGACCTTTGCCACGGTCAGGCGGTCGGCGTGGTCGCGTGCGATCTCATCGAGGACCGGGGCGACCATCTTGCACGGACCGCACCAGGTGGCCCAGAAATCAACCAGTACCGGCTTGTCGGATGCGAGGACATCGGCGCTGAATGTGGCGTCGGTGACATCGGTGGTGTGGGTGCCCATGTGCGGCTCCTTATCTGCGGGCGGGGATCATCCCGGTCGGCGGGGTGGGATTCAGGCGGAGACCGACTGGTCGGCGCCGGCCTGTTGGGTCTCGTGGCTGCGGTGCGCCAGCCAGCGCTCGGCGTCGATCGCGGCGGCGCAGCCGGAACCGGCGGCGGTGATCGCCTGGCGGTAGGTGTGATCGACGAGGTCGCCCGCGGCGAACACGCCGGGGATCGAGGTGTAGCTGCCGCGGCCCGCGGTGACGACGTACCCGTCGTCGTCGACCTCGACCTGTCCGGCGACCAGTTCACTGCGCGGATCGTGCCCGATGGCCACGAACATGCCGGTGACATCAAGCTCACGCGTCTCGCCGGTGCGCGTATCGCGCAGGACGAGGCCCTGCAACGAGTCCTCGCCGAGAAGGGAATCGACGGCAGTGTCGGTCATGAACTCGATCTTGGGGTTGGCGCGGGCCCGGTCCAGCATGATCCGTGACGCGCGGAACTCCTCGCGTCGGTGGATCAGATAGACCTTGCTGGCGAACTTGGTGAGGAAGGTGGCCTCCTCCATCGCGGAATCACCACCGCCGATGACCGCGATGGCCTGGTCCTTGAAGAAGAACCCGTCGCAGGTCGCACAGGAGGAGACGCCACGGCCGAGGAGACGCTGCTCATCGTCGAGCCCCAGGTAGCGAGCGGCGGCACCCATCGCCAGGATGATCGCCCGCGAGCGGTGGACCTCCCCCGCGACCTCGACCTCTTTGATGTCGCCGGCCAGGCGAATCGCGTCGACATCCTCCATACGAAGGTCAGCACCGAAGCGCAGCGCCTGCTCACGCATCTCGTCCATCAGCGCGGGTCCCTGGATGCCCTCACGGAAACCGGGGAAGTTCTCCACCTCGGTCGTCGTCATCAAGGCACCGCCGAACTGGCTACCCTCGAACACGAGGGGGGTGAGCTCCGCGCGCGCAGCGTAGAGCGCCGCGGTGTAACCGGCGGGACCGGACCCGACGATGATCAGCTCATGGATGGGGGCGTCCGTTTCGGAACTGGTGCTCACGGCGGGTCCTTCTGGTTCGGTCGGTGCTCTGTGACGCTTCAACACCAGCGTAGGACGTGATGTTCCCGGGTGTGGGCGCGGCCCCGTAGGGGCGCTATCGCCTATTCGCCGATGACCGTGCGGGCGATGGTGCCCGGTCGCCCCGCGTCGCAATCGCGGCGGGTGATGAGTGCATGGAATCGCCCCGACTGGCCGGTCGGAGTCAGGATCACCTGTGCGGGCGCACCCTCGTAGTCGAGATAACCCGCCCCGACGATGCTTTGGCCGCCGAGGCGATTGGCGGTGAGGCAGCGGGCCAGGCGATTGATATCGAGGGGCTCGGTCTGTGGTGCCCGGGCCGCGGCGAGCAGCACTGCGGCCTCGGCGGCCGGGACTTCGCCGGCGGAGCCCGACGAGGTGGGACGGGGCAGCAGCAGTACGCCGATCCCGATCCCGGCGGCCAGGACGCCCGTCACCATCGCGGCGACGGCGAGTAGAGCGGTGTGTCGACGGTGTGGTGCCGGGCCAGACGGCAGGACGGGTGCGGGTGTGACTGCTGGCGAGGTGAGTTCGAGCCGCGCGAGGGTGGCCTCAGAGGTGGCGCGGAGCTCGGATGGAACCACGGTCTCGACGGATGAGGTGCGCAGTGCTTCGACGGTCGCATCAAGAGCGGCGAGGGTTTCCATCGCTTCGGGGTCGTCGGGCAACCGCTGTTGCACGTGGTGTGCCAACGCTTCGTCGAGAGCGCCGGCGTGGAAGTCGGCGATCAGCTCGGGCGTGAAGGGCGGTTCCGGGAAGGCCCGGGACGCTGCGCTCACCTGAGACATCGGCGTCTACTTTCGGAGGGGACAATTCGCACTTTACGACACTGCACGTCCCCGCGTGGCTCCCTTGGCGCGTCAGGCCGGTGTGCGCAGGTTCTTCAGGAGCACGGAGAGCTTCAGCCGACCGCGCGCGCAGCGGCTCTTGATAGTTCCGGTCGCCACGCCGAGCATCGCGGCAGCCTCCGCGACCGTGTAGCCCTCGATGTCGACGAGGAGGATGGCTAAGCGCTGCTCCTCGGGCAACCGTCGCATCGCCCGGTCGATGCAGATCGCGAGGTCTACGTGATGGGCGCAGTCGGTGGGATCGGCGATCTGGGTGTCGATCTGTGCGACGAGCTTCGCCGTGCGGACCCGGGTGCGCCGCATCCGGTCGAAACAAGCGTTAATCACTATTCGGTGCAACCAACTGGACACCGCTGAATCAGCACGGAATTGTGCGGCCATTTCGTGGGCACTGGCCCAGGCGTCCTGAAGCGCGTCCGGCACGTCCTGCGGGTCGTGCATTGTGCGATAGGCGACCGCGGCCATCCGGTCGTGATGTCGGCGAACCAACACGGTGAAGGCCCTTCGATGGCCGTTGACATGTGCGAGCAGTAGATCTGCGTCGCTGTACCCCTCAAAATCCCCCGATTTCATAGGCACGACAATAGGCAGTTCGGGCGAATTGGGGAAGCATTCTGCGGCTTAATCCGAATTCTGGGGATAACTCCGGGAACGGCTTGACTATCACCAAGCACACCACGATGTGTGGCGGAATGAATTCAGCTCCGCATGCTGACTTTTCGGATCGTCGCCTCGTACTGACCGTAGTTGGTTTGCGACGGTGCGAGCTCGGTGATCCATATGAGCAGGAACGTGGAGGGCTTAGCGCCGGTGGTGGTCAGCGTGGTCTCCGCCGAACCGACCTGACCGCCGCCCACCTTGGTTGTGGAGGCGAGGTCGGAGGCGCCCGACTGAGCCGTGCGCAACTCAACCGTGAAGCCCGGGTTCGGCGTCGCGATGGTGACGGATTTGACGGTCTGCGGCCCACCGAGGTTGAACAGCAGGCCGACCCCGGGCTTGAGCCCGCCGAAGTCCGCGGAGAACCGGTAGTGGTCGGTGTGCCAAGACGGCGACGCACCGCTGATGACGTTGGCGACATTCGTCGACGGATCGGCCGGTTGGTCGGAGAAGTCGACGACGCTGACGTTCTGCAGAGGGATCGTGGACCCGGGCGCGCTAGCGGTGGCACCCGAGGTGGCGGTCAGAATGGCGTCGATGTCGGTCCCCGCGTCACCGCTGCCGCCGAAGAACTTGGCGAGCATGATCACGAGTGCGATGACCACCAATAGCGCGGCCACTGCCAGGCCGATCAGCAGAGGCATGTTGCGCTCGGAACTATCTGTCCTGGTGCCAGTGGGGACAGCTGGTCGTTGGCCCGGTGCCGGCGCGATCGGCTGTCCGTCGGAGTCGACCGGCGGCATCATGTCGGTCGGCAGATCCAAGACGGTCGCCTGGTCGAGGACGTGCTGGACGGTGGCGGCGGTGCGGATCCCCTGGTTGCCCGACAGGGCGCGCGATGCGACCGCGGAGATCTCGAAGGGGACCACGGGCCGGGCTTGGCGGGGTTCGATCGGCGCGACCCCCGTGTCGTCGGCCATCGCCGGCGGCATCCCGCCGACGCGGTCGGAGGATTGCTTCTCGGTGGTGGTCCGTGTTCCGTCGGCCGTCAACGGCCAGCGGTCCAGCAGCAGGGCGTAGAGCACCGCACCGAGGCCCCGGACGTCAGAAGCGCGATCGTCACCGGCGAGGGTGCCCGGGAAGGCGAGCACGGCGTCGCCGTTGGTGGAGACGCGGATGCGGGCCGGGCTGTCGATGGACAGTGCACCACCGGTTCGGTGGGCCGCCTCGGCGGCGGCGGCGAGTGCGCGCACCGCGCGGGCGGCGCCGATCGGTGACGGAGAGGTCGCGGCGACCTCGGCCAGCGAGGACCCGGTTACCCATTCAGCGACCACGATCCCGCCAGACGAACCGCGGATCACATCGAGGACGCGTGCCGCACCGGAGGAATGGAGGCCGCCGATGCGCAGAGTGCGGGTGAGGACGGCCTGCGGCCCCTCGCCCTGGGCGCTGGGTGCCTCGCCGGCGGTAGCCGGATCGGCGAGCTGCTCAGCGTCGACGAAGGTCAGCGCGACATCCCGATCGAGAGTGATGTCGCGCGCGTGCCAGAAGTGCAATCCGCGAGATTCACCGCAGTGGGCGATGAGGCGGTAGCGACCGCCGGCAACTGCTGCACCGGGGACCAGACGGGGTCCACGCGGCCGCTGGGTGTCTGGGATCGGTTCGGCTACGGCACTCGACGTGCCAGCCGCGTCACCAGACTTGCCGGGCGCGCTTTCGGGCGCGGCGGTGCCGGCGGTTTCGGCCGCCTGGTCGTCGGCAGCAGTCGTCGGGGCCGCTGAGTCGTCGGCGGCTTCCGGCGTTGTGGCAGGACCGGTGGAACCCGGCTCTGCGTTGGGGCCGGTGCCCTCGTCGCTCATGAGCGGCACTCCTCTCCTTCGATAACGCATGTCTGGGCGGGCGAGCCCGTCGGCGCCCCGCGGTTGATACGGGAAACTGCCCGTTCCGGCAGCACCGCCACTGTGCACGGTATAGGACTGCCAGGTCGCGGTTCCCCGATCGAAGCGCCGCATGACCTCGACTTGACCAGAGTAAGGGAGCGATTCGTTATCGCCAATCCTTGGAAATGCGACGGTGAGTGCGGTCGCATCTTCGTCGGGCGGCGGCGCCGGCGCGAGGCGCGGGACGAATCGGCCGATCGCCCGGCGGATCATCGAGGTGATCGCAACGATGTCGGGGACCTTGGCCGCCGCCATGATCGCGTACGCCAGGCCGAGCCCGACGACAGCGGTGATGCACAGGTAGGCAAACCAGCCGATGCGGCCCAATTCTTCTCCCAGACGGTCGGCGCCGACGACGCGGGCCAGTCCCCAGGTCACCGTGATCGCGGCAACGGAGGCGGCGATGGTGACGACGGTGGTCCGTGCGACGGCGGGCATGCGTTCATTGCCGAGGTGGCTGCGCAGCAAATAGTGCCCGACGATGGCGCCCACCAGGTAGCCCAGGCCGTTGGACAGTGCGAGCCAGCGGATGATGAGGTCCGGGTCGTCGAACAGGACCGGACCCAAGTAGGAGGCGCCGACTTTCACAACGGTGATACCGATGACCATTGCCGTCGGAGTCCAAGCGTCCTCGCGGGCGTAGAAGACACGAAGCTGGACCAGGGTCATCGCGTACGGAATCAGTGTGAAAGCACCCCAGGCCAGCACCGATCCGAGCTGGGCGGCCGACTTCGGCCCGAACTCGCCGATGTCGAAGACGGTGAGGCCGATCGCGCGCCCGAAGAACGTCATGTAGACGACGACGGGGACCAGTGCCACCATCGTCAGTCGTGTCGCCAGGGACAGGTCGTCGAGCACGGCGCGGTTGTCGTTGGCGGCGGCGTTGCGCGACAGGCGCGGCATCAGCGCCGTGAGGATCGTGACCCCCAGGACGCCGTAGGGCAGCTGAAGCAGCTGCCAGTGTGTGGCGTAGGCGATGATTCCGGACTCAGCGTGGGCGGCGGCGATGTGATAGGTGACGATCAGGCCGACCTGCAGAACCAGGACGTAGACGACGATCGCCGCGGCCATATTGCCGAAGCGGCGCAGGCGAGCATCGATGCCCCACTGCAGGCGCAGCCGCACACCGGCTCGGCGCAGGTACGGCAGCAGGATGACCGCCTGCACGACGACGCCGAGCGTCGTACCGATGCCGAGGACCAGTAGCTGAGGGTTGGTCATCTTGACCGGGTTGACCGTCAGCTCGCCCGGCATCAGGTAGTAGAGGACAAGGGTGGCGATCTGGACGACGTTGTTCAGCACCGGGGCCCACGCGCCGGGGCGGAAGACGTTCTTCACGTTGAGGATCGCCATGAACAGCGCCGACAGACCGTAGAACAGGATCTCCGGCAGCAGCAGATACGCCAGTGCCGTGGTCAGCGGGCGGTTCACCTGGCTGTCGGAGCCGACGTTCATCCAGGTCAGAACGGGTGCGGCGATCAATGCGCCGATTGTTGCAATGCTCAGGATGACCAGCGTGAGTGTGTAGATCCGGTTGACGAATCCTTCACCCCGGTCGGGGTCTTCGGCCTCGGCGCGCACGAGGACGGGGATAACGATGGCGGTGAGCACGGCACCGAGGACGACCTCGGCGATCATGTTGGGCAGCACGTAAGCCGCTTGGAATGCCGACGAGACGGCACCGCCGAGGGTCCCGACGAGCAGCACCGTGCGCACGAAGCCGGTGATGCGGCTGATCAGTGTGGCCAGCGCGATGGATCCGCCGGTTCGCACCACCGAGGCATCCGATGCTTCCGCGGTGGCGGAGCGCTGAGGAGCTTCGGAGGTGGCGGATTGCTGGGGCAGTTGTTGCGGCCGGGGCCGCGGCGCGCGGGGCGGCACCGGTTGGGGCATCGCGCGGGGTGCGCCACGGCGCGGCGGTGGTGGCGGCACCGGACCTGGCCCGGAGGGATCGGCCAGCGGACCCGAGAGTGGGCGGAAACCGCCGGGCGGCGGGGAGTGAAGGCGCGGGTCTTCGGATGGTCGGTCAGCCATGTCCGGACTCCCCCTGCGGCCCGGAGTACCCGCGGCCGGCGATGAACCGGTCTTGCGCGCTCGCCTCGGAGCGGTCGGCGTCGGCTGGATCGGGCGTGCCGCGGAAGCGGTGCCAGAGGCGGCGCGCGACGAGTAGGACGAGGATTGCCGCGGCGACGATGGTCACGACGAACAGCGGTTTGCCATACGCGTTTGAGTTCACCGAGAGCCGGATCGGACCCGCGCCGAGGCGCACGCCCGACGCAGAGACGAGCGTGAACGTCACCGACGTCGACGACGATCGCTTCGACTGCGCCGGCATCTGTACCTGACGGGTACCCCGGGCGGGGATCTCGATGACGCCGAGGTCGTCGATCTCGAAATCGGCCGGGGCAGTCGTCTCGATGCGCACGCGGATGGGCAGCGCCAGTTCGTTGCGGGTGACCAGGAGCAGCGGACTGCGTTCGGACACCTGCGTGTATCGGCCGCCGGGGTCGAGGATCGACACCGACTCCCGCATGCGACGCAGGGTATCGGCGACGGCACCGACCCGAACTGCGCGGCCCTCGCGGATCCGGCCGATCGCCGACGTCGAATCGTCGTCGGGCGTGGGCATTGACCGGATGAGGTCGTAGCGCAACGGTGCCATGTAGCGCTCCGGTGTTGCGGGTCCGTCCGGCACGTTGACCAGGGCGGCTTGGAGTTGCCAGGTGAGACCCGCCGAGGTGTTGATCGACGTCGCGGCCTGCGGCGATGGAACCGCGCCGGGGATCGGGGCGCCGGTGAGCGCCGCGGCACGGCTGGCGGTCGTGGTCTGTGCGACGACAGTCGGCAGCGGGGTGGCGGTTGCTGCGCCCGACCGCAGCAGCAGTCCGGCGGTCGCCACCAGGTCGACTGCATCCTCGGGGGTGACCGACCAGAACGACGGCGGCGCGATGACCGAGCTACGGCCGCTGACCGGCAGGGGATCGCCGGGCCGTGCCGGGAACCGCACATCGGG
Organism: Gordonia sp. UBA7599; assembly: GCA_002477755.1. GTDB lineage: Bacteria > Actinomycetota > Actinomycetes > Mycobacteriales > Mycobacteriaceae > Gordonia. The sequence continues at coordinate 45,152 of DLKD01000011.1, read as the reverse complement.
CACCGCGATCGAGGGGAAGGCCAGGGACGCCAAGGCGGCCTGTCGTCGGCTCACCGGCGACTCGTTGGATAACACCATGCGTTGGGCGCCGGGGGTTGCGACCACATCGCGCGGGCGAGACCCTGCGGCACCCAGGGCGGCGCTGATCGGGCGGTCGAAGGTGGCGATGCGCAATCGGTCCGCACGAATCGAATACCGGCCAGCCGCGTCGCTGCGGTCCTGGGGGGCAACGGCGTCGGCGGCGGTCAGAGCGGTGGAGATCTGTGCCTTGACCAGCTCATCGGCGCCACCGTTGGTGACGACCCCGGCCGTCGGGATGGCGACGTCTCGGACGCTGCGGACGCCGAGGATGCTGTCGACGAGGTCGGCCGAACCGCGCAGCGACAAGCGGGTGAGCGAGGTATTGCCGACGCGCTGCAGCCCGTCGAGGTCGACGCCGGCGAACGGCAGAGCGACGACACAGCGCCCGGCGGCGGCCTTGGTGAGTTCGGCCAACCACGTCCGCGCCGCTTCCTGCCCGGTCCCCGCGACGGTCGGCCCGCCGGTGGCGGAGGGGTCGCTCAGCACCGCGTATCCGCGGGTCATCGCCGACACCGTGACGAGCAGATCGGGGTCGACGGCGAGGCAGAGGCTGTCGCGCACGGCTGCTCGCGGATCGTCGTTGCGGGCTGTGATCACCGGGTGCAGGCCCTTCAGGAGGTCGTGCAGGCGACCGCCCGGCGAGAGTGATCGGGACAGGTTGTCGTTCACGAGCACGATCTGATCGGTCGTGCCGGCGCCGACGCGTCCGGGCACTGCCTGCGGTGGCGCGGCGAGGGGCCACAAGAGGGTGAACGCGGCCGGACGGCTGGTGTTTGCGGCGACCGAGCCGTCCGGGCCCAGTCCCGGCATGGCGTCGGGGTGTTCGGCGAACAAGCGGGCGCGCTCGGCGTCGGGCGGCAGCGACAACACCGGTAGGAGGGTCCGCGAGTCCGCGACGCGCGCCTGTGCGCCGTAGTCCGGGGTGGCGTTGAGGTTCACCAACAGGGGGTAGACGCCAGGCTCGGATATCCGCAGGCCGCCGGGACCGCTCAGCGGTAGACGAAGGGAGAAACCGGTGGTCGCGCCCGGAGCCAACGTCTCGGCGATGGTGTGGAAATCGCCGTTGACCTCGAATGTTGCCGGGTCGGCAGCGAGCTCGGCGCGTAGGTCGGCGGCACGGCGTGCGGGCTGACCGCGCTGCAGGCGGATGCTCAGTGAGCGCAGCAGCCGGTTGCCGGTGTTGGCCACCGTGCCCTCGACCACGACGGTGGGGCCGGTGGTGGTGGTGACGACAGTGGGCCGCACGCCGTTGATCGAGATGGCGGCAAAGCGTTCGGCGCGTTCGGGTCGGTCCCTACCCCGGTCGCCATCGGGACCCTGTGACACGTCGGTGTGCGGTGATGCCGTCGTGGGCGGTGATCCGGTGCCCGGTGCGGCGGCGACGTGCGCGCTCACGAGACCGGGACCGACCAGCAGGCTCGCGAGCGCCATCACGGCCGCGAGTGAGCCCCACCGCCCGGCGTATCCGCTCGGCGCTCTAACCACTGGGCGTGGGCGGCCGCCGACCACGTCGACGGCGCCTGCGCGCACTCGGCGGCGGCGTCGGGTCCTTCCGGCGCTGGTTGCGGGCGGCGGCGGCTTTCTCATAATCGTTGGGTTCGGTCCGGGAATTCTGCGCCTCGCTCTGCGCGAGACGGCCGGGGTCGGCGGCGAGTTCGGTGATGACACTCTCGGCCATTCGGGCCAATCGGCGCTCGTCAGAATACGTGAGACGCTTCGGCAGTTCGACCAGTGGGACCCACGCGACCTCGGCCACTTCATAGTCGGCGTCGGAGAGTTCGCCGCCGGTGCTGCGGAGAAGATAGTGGTGCACGGTCTTGTGGATGCGCCGACCCTCGCTGACGAACCAATAGTCGATCTTGCCCAGCGGTGCAACGACTGACCCCTGGATGCCGGTCTCCTCGGCGACCTCGCGCACAGCGGTCTGCTCGGCGGTCTCGCCGGTCTCGATGTGTCCCTTGGGCAGCGACCACATCATGCGTCCGCGCCGGTCGACGCGGCCGATGAGGGCGGCCACCAGTTCGTCGAACGGCTGGCTCAGGTCGCTGACGACGAGCCCGCCCGCCGATGTTTCGCGCACGGTCCGCAATCGCGGGCCCCGAACCCGGTTCTTCTTGCGCTGCTCGGCCTGCGAATTCGTGGCCGGTGCGGCCGGCCGCTTGGCGATCGCGGTGGCCAGGTCTGACGGTTTGGGCGGGTGGCGCTGCGCGCTGGACGACTCCCCGACCAGGTGCGGTCCGGGAGTGGGGGTGTTGTTGCCCGTGCCGGTGTCAGCGGTCTTCGAGGGTGCCGGTGCCGGGTCCGTGGCCTGCGGGGTCACGACCGGTTGGACTGCGCCCCCGCCGCCGCGCCGACGTCGCCCGCGGCGTCGCCGCGGTGAGGTCGGGGTCGCGCCATTCTCACCGCCCGCACCATTGCGGGAGGGCTCGAAGGGCTGGGCAGAGGACACGCTTCGATGCTAGCCGCCCGTTCCCTGAAGTTTCCCTAGACGTCGGGGATGACGAGTCGTGTCACTGGAGGCGATAGGCTGTGACCTCGTGACCGAGTCCGATTTGCGACGTGCGCGATTGCTGGCCGGGGCCGCCGTGGCGTTGCGCGACCTCGGTGATGTCGTGAACCCGCTGGGCCGGCTTTTTGCCGACGCCGGTCATGAGCTCTTCCTCGTCGGCGGATCGGTGCGCGACGCGGTGCTGGGCCGCCTCGGCAACGATCTGGACTTCACCACCGACGCCCGTCCCGACACCATTGCGGCCATTTTGGAGGAGTGGGCCGACACCGTGTGGGACACGGGAATCGCCTACGGCACGGTGAGCGCGCGGCGCGGTGGGCACCTCGTCGAGATCACCACCTTCCGCAGTGACACCTACGACCAGGTGAGCCGCAATCCCGAGGTGGTCTTCGGTGACACCCTCGACGGTGATCTGGTGCGGCGCGATTTCACCATCAACGCGATGGCGGTCGCGATCACTGGCGCGGGTCCTGGCGAGTTCCTCGACCCTCTCGACGGGATGTCGGCGCTCCTTGCCGGGGTGATCGATACACCCGCCGCGCCCGAGCAGTCCTTCGGCGACGATCCGTTGCGCATGCTGCGGGCGGTCCGATTCGTCGGGCAGCTCGGCTTCACCCTGGCGCCCCGAACCGCGGCCGCAATCACGGCGATGGCCGACGAGATCGAGCGGATCACCCCCGAGAGGATCCGCGTCGAACTGGACAAGATGATCTGCGGCGAGCACGCGATCGAGGCGGTGGACCTGCTGGTGGCGACCGGGCTGGCCGAGCGGATCATCCCCGAGATCCCCGCGATGAAGCTGACGATCGACGAGCACCATCAGCACAAGGACGTCTACGCGCACTCGCTCACCGTGCTGCAGCAGGCGATCGACCTGGAGACCGGCGATCCCGACCCCGTCCTGCGGTGGGCGGCGCTGCTGCACGACATCGGCAAGCCGGCCACCCGGCGCCACGAGGACGGGGGCGGCGTCAGCTTCCACCACCACGAGGTCGTCGGGGCGAAGATGGTGCGCAAACGGCTGCGCGCGTTGAAATACCCGAAGGCGATGACCGAGGACATCGCGCAGCTGGTGTTCCTGCACCTGCGCTTCCACGGCTACGGCGACGGCAAATGGACCGATTCGGCGGTGCGCCGCTACGTGGCCGATGCCGGCCCGCTGCTGGACCGGTTGCACAAGCTGGTGCGCGCGGACTGCACGACGCGCAACCGGCGCCGGGCGCGCCGGCTGCAGGAGAACTACGACGACCTCGAGCGCCGGATCGCCGCGATCGCCGCCGCCGAAGACCTGCAGCGCGTGCGGCCCGACTTGGACGGCAACGCAATCATGGAGCTGCTCGGCATTCCGCCCGGGCCTCTCGTCGGGAAGGCGTGGAAACACCTCAAGGAGGTCCGGCTCGATCGCGGTCCGCTCGACCGGGACGAGGCCGAGGACGAGTTGCGCCGGTGGTGGGCCGAGCAGGGCGGATAGGCCGGGCCCGCCGAGTCTGGTTCAGTCGTGCGGCATCAGGATGTGCGCGGCTCCGGGCAGGGTGTCGAAGGTCGCGGGCAGGTGGCCGACGAGATCCCCGTCGACCGAGACCAGCGCGGGCGGGTCCGACGCGACTGTCACCGCCGCGCCGCGCCCGGTGTGCACCAGGTGATGCTCGACGTGGGTGCCGCGGAAGACCGTCGGCAGTAGACGCAGCAGTGTCATGCGCCCCACGCTGGGCGCCATCGTCGCGACGGTGACGTCGAGAAGGCCGTCGTGGATGTCGGCGTTCGGGGTGATCAGCATGCCGCCGCCGTAGGACTTGGTGTTGCCGATCGCGGCGAAGAGGGCATCGCCGTCGACGAGCGGCTCTCCGTCGACATGGACGGTGAAGTGCCGTGCGCGCAGCTTCGCGATCTCGGCGATCGCGGCCACCAGGTAGCGAGCCTGGCCGCGCGGCCACGACATCTTGTTGGCGCGGTCGGTCACATCCGCGTCGAATCCGGTGGCGGCGACGGTGACGAACAGCGCCTCGTCGCGCTGCGCGTCGGTGTCGAGGCCGAACCGGACGCGGCCTAGGTCCATGGCGCGCATCTGTCCGTCGACGATGATGTCGACCGCGGATGTGATATCGCCGGTAGGGACGCGCAGCGTGCGGGCCAGGTCGTTGCCGGTGCCCGCCGGGATGATCCCGACCGGGGTGGTCGACCCGGAGGCGGCCTCCAGGACAAGGCGGATGGTCCCGTCGCCGCCGACCGCCACCAACGCCTCCACCGAATCGTCGGCGACCGCGCCGGCGGCGAGGCGCTGGGCGTCGGCGAGGTCGGTGCCGGCCAGGACCTCGACGTGTACGCCTCGCTTCTCCAGCAGAGTTTTGGCTTCGGCGGCGATTGCCAGGCCGGTGCCCTTGCGTGCGAGCGGATTGGCGAGGATCGCCACCGAGCGGATCGTCATCAGACCAGTTTGCCCGGGTTGCACACACCGGCGGGGTCGAGCACGTCCTTGACGGCGCGCAGGGCGTCGACGCCAAGTTCGCCGATCTCGGCCGAGAGCCACGGGCGGTGGTCGCGGCCGACGGCGTGGTGATGGGTGATCGACGCCCCCGCGTCGGTGATGGCCTGGCTCACCGTGCGTTTGGCGGCCATCCACTGTTCGAGGGGCTCGCCGTCCTGCCGGTAGACGACGGTGAAGTACAGCGAGGCGCCCGTGGCATAGGTGTGGGAGATGTGGCACATGACGACGGTGGGCTCGGGCAGTGCCTCGCTCAGCGCGGCGGTCACGGCGGTCTTCAAGGCGTCGAGGTTGGCCCACGAGGTCACAGTCTCGAGCGTTTCGCAGCCGACGCCGATATCGAGCAGCGCGTCGCGCAGGTACGGGCCGGAGAAGCGGCCGTGTTCCCAGGCTTGCGCCGGACCGGGGCCGAGGGATTGGCCGCCGACGGCGGTGAATATCTCGCGGACGACGCCGGCGCGGGCGGCGACGGCGGTCGGCGAACCCTCGAACGTGGTGATCGCCAGACAGCCGCCGGGCACTTGCTTGTCCGGCAGATCGTCATCAGAACTCTCCCCGATCTCGGTGGGGCGAGCCAGGTTGAGCGCGGTCTCCACCTCGTCGGACACGCGCATCACCGTTGGCATCACGCCCTCCTGGGCGACGGCGCGGAAGGCGGCCGCAGCGTCGGTGAAAGAGTTGAAGCGCCACCCCTCGTACTCGGTGACCGCGGGTACGCGGTGCACGCGCACCGACACGCGAGTGACGATGCCGAACGCGCCTTCGGAGCCCATCACCAGTTGGCGCAGGTCGGGTCCGACGGCGTTCTTGGGTGATCGACCGGCCACCAGGGTGCCGCGCGGCGTCACCAGAGTCAGCGCCTGGACCATGTCGTCGAACCGCCCGTAGCCGGCCGAGGCCTGGCCCGAGGAGCGGGTGACCGCGAACCCGCCGATCGTCGCGAAGCGGAAGCTCTGGGGGAAGTGGCCGAGGGAGTAGCCGCGCTCCCCCAGTAGCTCCTCGGCGTCCGGGCCGGTGACGCCCGCGCCGAGGGTGGCGACCTGGGATACCTCGTCGAGGTCGATCAGCGCGTCCATGCGGCGCAGGTCCACCGTGATCGCGGCGCGGAATCGGCCGGCATCGGGGTCGACCCCGCCGACGACGCTGGTGCCGCCCCCGAAGGGCACGACGGCGACCCGGTTCTCCTCGCACCAGGCGAGGAGGGCGGCGACCTCCTCATCGGTGGCCGGGAGCACGACGGCGTCGGGGGCGTCTTGGGTGGGCTGGCGGCGACGCAGCAGGTCGGGAGTCGATTTGCCGCCCGCGCGCAGCAGGCGATCCGCGTCGGCGGTAGAAGCGAAGCCGTCACCGACGATGCCGCGCAGTCCCGCGAGATCGGCGTCGGACAGACAGCTGGGCGAGACGGTGACCGTTGAGGGGTCGAGGGTGGGGAGGGTGATTTCCCCGGAAACCCCGAGCATTCCGCGGATGAGCGTGGACGTTCCCTCCGACAGTGGTGCGGCAAGGGCGGGGTCGCCCCACGCGTCCCATTGCATTGGTGGAACGGGGACCTGGTGCAGTTCGGGCTTGAATCCAGCAGACATGCGATACAGTGTTACAGATCATGTCAACCCGTAACGACGTTTCCCCCGAATCCGGGGCTGGCGAACCCGGCGAGCAGGGCGACGACCTGCGCATCCGGGTCCTCGACGCCGCACGCGAGGAGATCCTGCGTCAACACGGTCGCAAAGTCAGCCTCGCCGACGTGGCGCGGGCCGCGGGTGTCAGCCGACCGACCGTCTATCGGCGCTGGGCCGACCTCGACGCGGTCGTGCGCGACCTCTGCCAACGGGAGATCAGCCGGATCGTTGCCGCTGTGCAGGCGACAACGCCACTGCGTACACGGTCGGGCTTCGCGCCCGCGATCGATCAGATCGTTCGCGTGGTCGGCGCGATCCGCGATGACGAGCTGTTCTCCGAGCTGTGGCGCGGACAGCCGGAGTTCCTGCTCCCCTACGTTTTCGACCGTCTCGGCTCCAGTCAGCTCAGCCTGCTGAACCTCATCGCCGAGTCGATCGAGCAGGGCCAGGCCGACGGGTGGGTCCGCGAGGGCGACCCCGACAAACTCGCAGCCATGGTCTTGTTGATCACGCAGGCCGCGGTGCAGTCGCAGGCCGTCGTCGAACCGATCCTGGGTGAGGATTGGTCGACCGAGTTGCACCGCGCGCTCGCCAGCTATCTTGAGCATCCCGGCAAGGAGTGAATCGATGACTGTACTGAATGCCGCCCGTCGCCGCGCCGACCTCGCTGTGCTGACTGAGCGCGCCGACCCGGTCGACGTCCTGGTGATCGGCGGTGGCGTGACCGGTGTCGGCGTCGCGCTCGATGCCGCCACGCGCGGGCTGTCGGTGGCGCTGGTGGAGGCTCATGACCTCGCGTTCGGCACTTCGCGGTGGAGCAGCAAGCTGGTCCACGGAGGACTTCGCTACCTTGCGTCCGGTGACATCGGTATCGCCCGGGAGAGTGCCGACGAGCGGCACCACCTCATGACGGCGATCGCGCCGCATCTCATCAAGCCGGTGCGCCAGATCGTGCCCGACTACGGCGACACCAGCGCCGATCTTCTAGTCCGTGCCGGGTTCCGAGCCGGCGACGCGCTGCGACGTGCGGCGGGCACACCCGCGGATGTCCTTCCGGGGCCGAAGCGGCTGTCGGCGATCGATGTGGTCGCCGCCTGCCCGACCGTCCGCCGGCACGGGCTGCGGGGCGGGGCGTCGACGACCGACGGGCAGTTGATCGACGACGCGCGGCTGGTCACTGCGATCGCGCGGACCGCCGCCGGGTACGGCGCCGCGATCTTCACCCGCGTGCGCGTACTCCGCGCCGGCGGCGGCGGGGCCGTCGTGCACGACGAGGTGTCGGGCCGCGAGTTCGCCATTGCCGCTCGCTCGGTGATCAACGCGACCGGGGTGTGGGCCGCCGGATTGGAGTCGACGCTGAGCGTCCGGCCCAGCCGCGGCACGCACCTCGTCTTCGACGCGGCGACCTTCGGAAATCCCACCGGCGCACTGACCGTCCGGATCCCCGGTTCGACGAGCCGCTTCATCTTCGCGCTGCCCGAGCAGCTCGGCCGCGTGTACCTCGGGCTGACCGACGTCGACGCCGCCGGACCGATCCCGGACATTCCCAAGCCCGACGAGAGCGAGATCGACTTCCTTCTCGACACCGTCAACACCGCGCTGGCCTTGCCGGTGTCGCGGGCCGACATCCGCGGCGTGTTCTCCGGCCTGCGCCCGCTGATCGACAGCGCGGGCGGCGTCGGCGAGTCCCTCGCCGACGTATCGCGCCGCCACGACGTGCGCGTCACCGACGGTTCGATGGTCAGCGTCATCGGCGGCAAGCTCACGACCTACCGGCAGATGGCCCAGGACGCGGTCGACGCAGCGGTGGCGTCAGCCGGGCTGATTGCGAACGACTGCATCACGACGTCGGTGGCCCTCGTCGGTGCGACCCCGGTCGATCCGGTGTTCCCGGCGGGATTGCCGGCATCGCTTATCGCGCGCTTCGGTGCCGAGGCGCCCAAGGTCGTCGAGGATGCGACTGTCGGCGAGCCACTCGCGCCGATCGTCGAGGGCATCGACGTGACCCGGGCCGAGATCGAGTTCGCGTTCACCCATGAGGGGGCGCTGGATGTCGATGACGTGCTGGACCGGCGCACGCGTATCGGCTTGGTCCCCGCCGACGCCGATCGTGCCCGACCGGCCGTCGAGCAGATTGCCGCGCGCGTCCTGGAGCAGTTGGTCTAGCAATCCGCCGACCGAGCCCGACTTGACGCCGACCGAGCTCTAACGAGTGTCGGCGGTGGGCTGGGTCGGCACGATCTGAGCGCCCAGGGGCACCAGGGAGACCGGCACCATCTTGAAGCTGGCGATGCCCAAGGGGATGCCGATGATCGTCGCGCACAGTGCGAGGCCGGTGACGACATGCCCGATCACCAACCACCAGCCGGCGAGCACGATCCAGAGGATGTTGCCGATCACCGACATCGCGCCCGCCGTCGGCTTGCGCTCGATGGTGCGCCCAAACGGCCACAGGGCGTAGTTCGCCATGCGGAACGATGCGATTCCGAAGGGGATGGTGATGATGAGGATGAAACACAGGATCCCGGCGAACGCGTAGCCGACCGCCATCCAGAACCCGGCCAGGACGAGCCAGATGATGTTCAGAATCGTCTTCATCGCCCAAGTATGCCGCGGCGGCGTGCCCCCGTCCCCGGGCGATCGGTCTAGTCCCCGCGAACGATCGGACCTAGAGCACGGTGATCGCGACAGGTATCCCTAGTTGATCAGTGGCGCTGGCCAGTCGGCCGTCGATGGTGACGATCGCGGCCGAGCGCTCGGCGGCGACAGCTACGTACAGACCGTCGTAGAGCGAGATATTGTGCCGCCAGCTCCAGGCGGTGCGGAGGAGGAGTGCATCAGGGAGCACGTACTCGATGGCGAGTGCGGTGACGGCGTCCGCGGCAACTTCGGCGTCCTCCGGGTTCAATTGTCCGCGCAGGACAGCTTTGTGCAAGGTGCGTAGCACCTCACCCGGCATGTGGGCAGGCGCCAACCAGCCGTCGTCGCCCTTCAGGACTGCGCGCGCCGCGTCACCTTGGGGGGTGCTGCTGGTGAGCGCCAACACCAACACGCCCGCGTCAACCACAATCACCGGCGCAACTTACCCGTCGCGGTCGGCGCGGATGGCGGTCGTCACGTCTTCGGCAGTCATGGTGAGGCTGCGGTGACCGGCCAGCTCCTCCAAGAGCTCGCGGTTGCGTTGAGCCTGGTACTCCCGCTCCAAGAGCGAGCGTAGATACGTTTGAGTCGACTGGCCGCGAGCCTCGGCACGGGCCGCCAGCGCGTCGCGGACGGCCTCGGGGACATCTTTGATCTGAATCGCCACGGCCATATTCAGATACTAACGCATGCGCATGTCATGCGCATGTGGCACCCGGCCCCGGCTCGCACCTCGCACAGTCCTCACGGGTCGCGGTGCCTAACGCGGTCGACTACGCCATCGCCGTCGGAGTCGACGAGCACCGTGTCAGTCCGGCCGTCTCCGTCGGTGTCGAGATGCAGTTCTCGACGACCGTCGGCGAAGGTCACCAGTGTCGCGTCGGGGGCGCCGTCGCCGTCGAGGTCGACGGGCCGCCACTGACGCCCGGGTTTGGGTGGTGCGCCCGATTCCACCGCCCCGAACCCCGACGGCGGCGGACTGCGCACGCCCCACACGCCGTTCCCGGTGTCGGTGAAGTACGTGTCCGGAGTGCCGTCGTCATCGAGGTCGAGCGCGGCGTACTCGGCCACGCCGTCACCGTCGGCGTCGATCATCGCGTCGTCGGCCAGCCCGTCACCGTCGAAGTCCAGGCGCACCGAATCGAGGCGCCCGTCGCCGTTGAGGTCGGCGTCTGCGGGCGCATGCCACGTGTGGGTCTCGCCGAATCCAGTACCGAAGGTGTGGGCGATCATTGGCGGCTCCATATTCTTTGGACGCAGCGGCGCTCCCGGTGGTTCCACTCGATAGATTGGACAGATGTTCCTCAGCGAGCTCGGATCGGCATGGCATGACGCGCGCGTCGAGCCGGACATCGCCCATCTGGACTCCGCTTCGGCGGGACGCTCGTCGAACGCGGTTATCGAGGCGATCACCAAGCACCTCTGGGAGGAATCCCGGCACGGCTCGTACGTTGCGATGGACGCGGCGGCTCAAGATCTGGAACGGGGTTCGCGAGAGCTCGCCGCCCTGATCGGTCACCATGCCGACGAACTCGTCTACCGCGACACGGCCCGCGCGGCACTGCGCGCGCTCCTGGGTGTCGCGAACCTGCCGGTGACGACGACGGTGTGGGTCGCCCGCAACGAGTTCGGGCCCAACCTCGTCGAATTCGGGCGCCGCGGGTTCGGCGTCCACACGATGCCCTCGGCCGACGTGTACGGGCGCGTGGACACCGATGCCTTGGAGAACATGCTGCAGTTCGAGCAGCCCGATTTCATCCACGTCTGCCACATCGGGTCGGGTAACGGGGTGGTGCAGCCGGTCGTCGAGATCGTCGAACTGGCGCACGCTGCCGGCGTCCCCGTCGTCGTCGACATGGCCCAGTCGATCGGCCACGTCCCGACGATCACCGGCGCCGACGTCGTGTACGGCACCAGTCGCAAGTGGTTGACCGGACCGCGCGGTGTCGGATTCGTCGCAGTACGCCCAGACTCGCGACTGCGGATCGACGTCGAGGACATGGAAGCCGGGGCCACCGCCGGGTTCATTGCCGGGCGGCTCGGGCTCGGTGCAGCGGTCGAGGAATTGATCGGGTTGGGACCCCACCGGGTTTTCGGTGAGCTGGCGACCATTGGCCGGGCGGCGCGCGAGCGGCTGACCGGGATCGCGAGCTGGGAAGTCGTCGAACCGGTCGACGAGCCGACGGCGCTCGTCACGCTCGCACCGCCACCGGGATTCCAGCCCGCCGATGTCGCCGCCGCCGCGGCCCACCTACGGAAGGTCGGCCTGTTGGTGACGGCTGCGGAGGCACAGCGTGCCCCGCTGATGCTGGACAATTCCGTCTTGCGACTGAGCCCGCACCTGGATGTGACACGTCAAGACCTCGACCGGCTTGCCGCCGAGCTGCGCACGATGGGTTACTGACGGGGTCCCACTGTCGCGGCACGTGCGCCGGTGCGGTGCCGACGCACGACGCCCAGCAGTGCGGCCGCGTACACGATGGCTCCGAGTACGACGAGCCCGACTGCGCGGCCGTCATCGGGCACGCCGAGTGCGGCGACGGTGACAGCCACGACGAAGGTCAGGTTGAACACCGCGTCCTGGATGGCGAACACCTCGCCGCGCTGGTCGTCGGGGATATCGAGTTGCATGGCGACATCGCCGCACAGCTTCACCGTCTGCCCGGCCCATCCGAGGACTATCGCCGCGGCGGTGATCGTGTTCAGTTCGAAGGCGAGAAGGAAGAGCTGTGCCCCGGTCGCGACGATCAGTGCGATCGCCAGGACATGCCGCCGCGGGATGCGGTGTGCTAGGACAGGGGTGGTCACCGCGGCGATGAGGGCGCCGGCTGCAGCCGCGCCGACGAGGAGCAGGTAGCGGCGCAGCCCGCTGGAGATTCCGGCGTGATTGGCCAGCACGAGCAGGACCAGCGAATTCATCCCGAAGACCCATCGGTGCGCGCCGATAGCGCCGAGTACTTCGGCTACCGACGGTGTCCGCCGGATCACGGTGAGCCCGCGGCGCCAGCCGAGCGCGAAAGAACGGGGGTGCTCCCGGGCGGACGGCGTGCCGTCGGGCCCCAATGCTCGGGCTGGGAAGCCGTGGGCGAGTACCGCGGCGAGCAGCGTCAACACCGCGGCGGGCAGCATCGTCTGGGCCGCCCCGGAATCGTCCCCGCCGACGACCACCCGCGCGGCGGCGGCGAGGCCCAGACCACCGAGGGCAGCGGCCCCGCCCAGCGTGGTGAACACCGCGTTCGTGGTCACCAGTGACTCGCGGTCGGTGACGTGAGGCAGTGCCGCCGACAGTCCGGAGGCGACGAACCGACTCGCGCCCATCACGCCGAGTGCGGCGACCAGGATCACCGGTTCGGGCAGCGCCGAGGCCAGCAGGGCGGCGCTCACCGCGATCAGGACTGCGCGAATCACGTTGGCCCACAACAGGACCAGCCGCCGATCCCATCGGTCAAGGAGGCTGCCGATAAGTGGTCCGACCAGCGAGTACGGTCCGAACAGCACCACCAGACTGGCTGCCATGAGCAATGGGCCGGTCTGGCGGTCGGGATTGAAGGCGACCGCCCCGAACAACGCGGCCTGGAAGACCCCGTCGGCTCCCTGGCCCGCAAGGCGCGTCGCCAAGAGCCGGGTTTTCACCGTTCAAGAGTACCGACGAGCATGCGCGAGCCGTGCCATGATGAGGGCGTGGGCGGCGACGATTCCGACGATCCGATGGCCGGCACCGGGGGCGGGGCCGATGGCCGGTTCGGCGCGGTGCCCATCCGGGCCGGGACGCTGCTGATCGCCTCCCCGTCGCTGACCGAATCCTCCTTCGCGCGCACCGTCGTCTACGTCATCGAGCACGACGAAGGCGGCAGCATCGGCGTTGTCATCAACCAGCCGTCGCACTCGGCGGTCCACAACCTGCTCCCCCGCTGGTCCGATCTCGCCGCCAACCCCAAGGCGCTGTTCGTCGGCGGGCCGGTCAAGCGCGACGGGGCGCTGTGCCTGGGCGTGGCGGAGCGCGGCGTCGACATCCACGGCGTTGAGGGGGTGATGACGGTGAGCGGCCGCGTCGTCCTGGTCGACCTCGATACCGACCCCGACGAGGTGGCGCCGCTGTTGGTCGGGGTGCGCATCATGGCCGGTTATGCCGGCTGGGGGCCGGGACAGCTCGACGACGAGTTGGGGGAAGACAGCTGGTTGGTCGCCTCGGCGATGGCCGACGATGTGCTGGCACCGGCCGGGGTGGACCTCTGGGCGTCGGTGCTGCGGCGACAGCCGTGGCCGCTACCGTTGCTGGCTACCTATCCGATGGATGTGACGGCGAATTAGGCGTGATGCCCGGAACTCGACTAGGGCGATGGTCCCGAGCTTCGTGACCCGTGTGTGATCGATTCGAGACTGTGGTTTGATTCTTAACGTTGCCTGTGAGTAACCTCCCTCACATTAAGGCACGTGACGTACTCGCGGTCGGGGTGGTTGACGACCCGCGGTCGTCGAATCAGCAGTGATCTTGGGGAACAGGAGCCTCTCAATGAGGAAACGATTGTTGGTAGTTGCCGCCTGCGCCATCGGCGCCGTGCTGGCCCCGGTCGCGACGGCGGGCGCCGCGATTCCCGTCGGACCCAGCGGTGGCGCTGCGGGTAAGGCGTGGACGCGCACCGCGCTCGGGCCGCAGCACTACCCCGGTGTGCACATCGATTGGGATGTCCCGATCCGGATGAGTGACGGCACGATCCTCAAGTCCAACGTCTACCGGCCCGCTGACGCGGCCGGTCGCCCGGTGGCGACGAAGACACCGACGATCGTGAACCTCACGCCCTACACCAAGCTGGTCTCGACGATCGCCGCCGAGACCTTGCAGCACCCGATCCTCGCTCCGATCACCGAGCAGATCATCAACATGATCAATCTGACCGGAACGCCGATCGAAGGCTTCGGAGACATCCTCAACGGCCAGAACGGCGGGGCGTTCCGCACGTTCACCGTCGACAAGTCGCTCGTGCAGGCCGGCTACAGCTTCGTCGTCGTCGACGTCCGAGGCACCGGCTTCTCGCAGGGCAAGTGGGACGTGTTCCAGCGCCGTGAGCAGCAGGACACGATCGAGGTCATCGACTGGGCGTCCAAGCAGCGGTTCTCCAACGGCAAGGTCGGCATGACCGGCATGTCGTACTCGGCGATCAACCAGATCTACGCGGCGAACAAGAACCCGGCGCCGCTGAAGGCGATCTTCCCGCTCGTTCCCGGCGGCGACCTGACCCGCGACATCGTCGCGCCCGGCGGCGCGCTCGGCGTCGGCTTCCTGCCGCTGTGGTTGGCGATGGTGAACGCGACCAAGATGGTTCCCGACGTCGCCTCGATGTTCACCGGCACCTTCGACTGGAAGTGGCTGGCGGACCGCTTGGCCAATCCGTTGGTCTTCTTCCCACAGTTGATGGCGGCGCTGTTCACCCCGGATATCAATTCGATCCCGCCGGACATGAAGCGCCTCGTCGTGCCCGGTTCGCGGGAGCGGCTGGACTGGATGGATCACGCCGACAACATCAAGGTGCCGACGATGATCAACGGCATGTGGTTCGACCTGTTCACCAACAGTGAAGTGCGGATGTTCAACAAGATCCCGCTGCCCATGGGTAAGAAGCAGCTGATCATGGGCGAGGGCTACCACATCACGCCGGGCCACGACCACGGCCGCCCGGGCACTCCCCCGCGGATCAACGTCCTGCAGCGAGCCTGGTTCGACAAGTGGCTCAAGGGGATCGACAACGGGATCGACAAGTACGGCCCCGCGACGCTCTACCAGATGGGCAACAAGTGGATCACCGCGCCGAGCTTCCCTCGGCCGGGCATGACGCGTCAGCGCCTGTATCTGTCGGACCGTCCCAGTGGGACTGCTCCGTACGCGGCGCGCGACGGCCGGCTGACCGTGGCCCCGACGAACTCCCGCGGCCGTCTGACCGTCGCTCCCGGGCTGGCCACCGTCTGCTCGCGCGACTCCGGGCAGCAGACGTTCGGTATGAGCGCCATCTTCCGCTTCTGCGGTAAGGACAACCGGATCGCCGAGCACGATGCGTTGACCTTCACCACGCCACCGGTGCGGACGGCGCGCAGCATCTCCGGCTTCTCCAATCTCCGGATCAACGCGGTCATGGATGCGCCCGACGGCTACTGGACGGCGATGATGACCGACGTGGCCCCCAACGGTGAGTCGACGGTGATCGCTTCGGGACAGGTCGTCGCCTCGTTGCGGTCGATCGACCAGGGCTCGTCCACCTTTGCCGCCAACGGCGACGTGATCGACCCGTTCTACACGCTGTCGCTGGCCGCGCGGAAGCGGGTGAAGCCCGGCGTCCCGGTGGAGATCGACTTGGGTCTGCTTCCGACCGAGGCGATGCTCAAGCCGGGTCACCGGTTGCGGATCGACGTCTTCGCGATGAATTTCCCGAAGGGTCTTCCGTTGCGTCCGCTGCTGAACGAGTCGATGCTGCGCCCGCAGCACATCCAGCTCGATCCGAATCGGCCGAGCTTCCTCAACGTGCCGGTGTCGAAGGAGTTCGAGTAGGGAGCATCGCGGTTCCGCCGGTGATCGGCGGGAATGGGTGTTAGCGTAGGATTTGTCCGAAAAGGAGACTGATGATGCGTACTCGGATTGCCAGTGGGATTGGGGCTGCTGCCCTCGTGGTGGCGGCCTTGACCGGATGTAATGTCTCGGCCTCGGTTGGCGGGAACACGATCAGCCAGGCCGAGTTGGAGAAAGAGACCAAGAACGTCCTTCAGCCGAAGTTCAATGTGCCGATCACCGCGCATTGCAAAGGCGGACTGAAGGCCGAAGCCGGGGCCACCCAGGAGTGCGTCATCGAGGGTGACGGCCAGTGGCAACTGGTAACTACGACGGCCACCGACGACAAGGGCAAGTTCAACGCGAACGCGATCCCCGGGACTGTCGCCAAGCCCGATTGGGTGAAGTAGGCACGCAAGCCTGTCAATAGTTCGGCCTCCGAGGGAGCGATTCCCTCGGAGGCCGAACTATTCGCTTACTTCAGGGTCCGGCCGCTTCGCGTACCGCGAGGCCAGCATGCTGCAGAGGATCAGCTGGATCTGATGGAAGATCATCAGCGGTAGGACGATCAGGCCCACCGTCGAGCCGGTGAACAGCACCGTCGCCATGGGAAGTCCGGCGGCCAGGCTCTTCTTCGATCCGCAGAATTGGATCGCGATGGTGTCTGCGCGGTCGAACCCGAGGCGGGGCGGTAGGGCACCGGTGACGATGAGCATGACGACGACCAGGGCGGTGGCGAGCGCGGCGACCGCAATGACCTCCCCGGCGCTGACCTGGGACCAGATGTGGTTGCGCATGCCTTCGGAGAAGGCCACGTAGACGACGAGCACGATGGAACCGCGGTCCACGAGCTTCGTCGGCTTCGCGTGCCTGGCGACCCAGTCGGCGATCCACGGCCGTGCGAGTTGCCCGACGAGGAACGGCAGCAGGATCTGCGCCATGATCCGCAGGACCGAGGAGCCGTCGATGTGCATGCCCGACGAGGTGTTCATCAGCCAGACCGCGAGCAACGGTGTGACGATGACGCCGATGAGGCTCGATACCGATGCCGCGACGATCGCCGCGGCCACGTTTCCGCGCGCGATCGAGGTGAACGCGATCGACGACTGGACCGTCGAGGGCACCAGGCAGGTGAAGAGCAGGCCCAAGTAGAGGTGTTCGCCGACGAGGGGTTCGACGAGAGGGCGCATCGCGACGCCGATGATCGGGAAGACCACGAAGGTGAACGCCAGGATCAGCAGGTGCAGCCGCCAGTGGGTGAGGCCGTCGAGGGCCTCGCGCGGGTGCAGCCGGGCGCCGTAGAGGAAGAACAGCAGGGCGATCGCGGCGATGACCACCCAGTCCATGACATCGGCGAACACGCCTTTCGCCGGGAACAGCGCCGCCACGACGACGGTCAACATGATCGAGATGACGAAACCGTCGATCGGCGACTTCGCGAGCAGGGCTCGCGGGGAGAGTGCCACTAGGCCCGCGTGTGGTCGTCGGTGGTGGTCTCGTCGTCGAAGCAGGCATCGCGCATCTCGCACCCGCCGCACGAGGTCCCGGTCCCGCAGATGTCCTCGTCACCGTGCGCGTGCTCACCGTCGGCAGAGTCGGCCTCCGCGTCATGTCCGCCGCATCCGCACTCCGAACCGCAACCGGACGGCTCGGCGTCGGGCGGTAGTGCGGCGACGGCGCGGATGGCGGTGCCGGAGAGAAGTCCAACAAGCCCGAGAGCGACGATGAGGCCGATCAGGCCCAGGGCGATGCCGGCGATCCCACGCTGCGACACGGCCAACCCGGCGGCCACGAGGGCAAGTACGCCGGTCGCGAGGAGGCCCGGAGCGACGACGCGGTTGGCGGCGGCGAAGGCCTTCTCGCTGCGCATGGTCTCCGTGCTGCGGATGCCGAAGTAGCGGTTTCGGCGTAGGAGCCCCGCCCACCCGGCGATGCCGAGCAAGATCCACGCGAGACCGCTGAGCGCGGCGATTGCCGCGACGAGGTATGCGATGACGTTGGCCACGGCTACCACTCTACGTCGCGTCGTAGGCCACCATTTACGCTGGTCGGGTGACTGGATCGAACCCTGACGCCGCCGCCTCCGACACTGCGCACCGCTACACCGCGCAGCTCGCGGGCGAGATCGAATCGCGCTGGCAGCAGCTGTGGAGCGAGACCGGCGTCTACGAGGCACCGAACCCCGTCGGGCCGCTTGCCGGTGACCTGAGTGTCTACTCCCCCGACGACAAGATGTTCATCCAGGACATGTTCCCGTACCCGTCTGGCGCGGGCCTGCACGTCGGACATCCGCTGGGTTTCATCGCGACCGACGTCTTCGCGCGGTTCTGCCGCATGGACGGACGAAACGTTCTGCACACCATGGGCTTCGACTCGTTTGGCCTGCCGGCCGAGCAATACGCCGTGCAGACCGGAACGCACCCGCGCACCACCACCGACGCCAACATCGAGCGGTACCTCGGACAGATCCGCCGGCTGGGCCTGGGCCACGACGAGCGTCGTCGTGTCGCCACCACCGACGTCGAGTTCTACCGCTGGACGCAGTGGATCTTCCTGCAGATCTACAACGCCTGGTTTGACCCGGACGCCGACGGCGCCACCGGGTCGGGTCGTGGCAAGGCACGGCCGATCGCCGAGCTGATCGCCGAATTCGATTCGGGGACAAGGACTCTCGACGACGGACGGTCGTGGTCGGAACTCGCCGCCGCCGAGAAGCGCGCGGTCGTCGACGATCATCGGCTCGTCTATCTCAGCAACTCACTGGTCAACTGGTGCCCGGGGTTGGGCACCGTGCTGGCGAACGAAGAAGTCACCGCCGACGGGCGCAGCGAGCGCGGCAACTTCCCCGTCTTCCGCAAGAACCTGCGCCAGTGGATGATGCGGATCACCGCCTACTCCGACCGCCTGCTCGACGACCTCGATCTGCTCGATTGGCCGGAGAAGGTCAAGACGATGCAGCGCAACTGGATCGGGCGCTCGCGCGGTGCGCACGTCGATTTCGCGCTGCCCGGTGACCGCCCCGTCAAGGTTTTCACCACCCGGCCCGACACCCTGTTCGGCGCGACTTACATGGTCCTGGCTCCCGAGCACGAGCTCGTCGACGAGATCATCGCCGACTCGTGGCCTTCCGGGGTCGATGAGCGATGGACCGGTGGCGCTTCGACCCCGGGCGAGGCGGTCGCCGCCTACCGTGCCTCGATCGCGGCGAAGTCGGACCTGGAGCGCCAGGAGAACAAGGAGAAGACCGGTGTTTTCACCGGTGCCTACGCGACCAATCCGGTGAATGGCGAGCAGATCCCGGTCTTCATCGCCGACTATGTGCTGATCGGCTACGGCACCGGTGCCATCATGGCGGTGCCGGGCCACGATGCCCGTGACTACGAATTCGCGACGGCCTTCGGCCTGCCGATCCGCGAGGTCATCGGCTCGGAGCAGGGCATCGCCGAATCGGCGTGGACCGGCGACGGCCCCCTGGTGAACTCCGGCTTCCTCGACGGCCTGCCCGTCGACGAGGCCAAGGCGCAGATCGTCGCCAAACTCGAGGCCGACGGCTCCGGCATCGGGACGGTCCAGTACAAGCTGCGTGACTGGTTGTTCGCCCGTCAGCGCTACTGGGGCGAGCCGTTCCCCATCGTGTACGACGCCGATGGGAACGCCCATCCGCTGCCCGAGTCGATGCTCCCCGTCGAACTGCCGGAGGTGGAGGACTACGCACCCGTAGCGTTCGATCCCGACGATGCTGATTCGGAGCCTTCTCCCCCGCTTGCGAAGGCCACCGAGTGGGCGAGGGTCGAGCTGGACCTGGGCGATGGGGTGCAGACCTACACCCGCGACGTGAACGTGATGCCGCAGTGGGCCGGATCGTCGTGGTACCAATTGCGCTACATCGATCCGACGAACTCAGAATTCTTGTGCGCCAAGGAGAATGAGGAGTACTGGATGGGTCCGCGCCCGTCAGTGCACGGGCCGGATGACCCCGGCGGGCTGGATCTCTACATCGGTGGGATGGAGCACGCGGTGCTGCACCTGCTGTACTCGAGGTTCTGGCACAAGGTGCTGTTCGACCTCGGCTTCGTGACGAGCAAGGAACCGTATCGGCGACTGTTCAACCAGGGCATGATCCAGGCGTACGCCTATACCGATGCGCGCGGCGTCTACGTGCCCGCCGACGACGTGTCCGAGCGCGACGGGAAGTTCTACCTCGGCGATGACGAGGTTTTCCAGGAGTACGGAAAGATGGGTAAGTCGCTCAAGAATTCCGTTGCGCCCGATGACATCTGCCGCGACTACGGTGCCGACACGCTGCGCGTCTACGAGATGTCGATGGGCCCGCTGGACCAGTCGCGGCCGTGGGCGACCAAGGACGTCGTCGGTGCTCAGCGATTCCTGCAGCGCGCATGGCGGCTCGTCGTCGACGAGGAGTCCGGGGCGGTGCGGGTGACCGACGCGCAGCCAACCGAGGACGATTTGCGGGCGCTGCACAAGGCGATCGCCGGGGTGCGAGACGACTACGCGAACCTGCGCACCAATACAGCCGGTGCCAAGTTGATCGAGCTGACGAACCACCTGACGAAGGCGTATCCCGCGGGTGCGCCGAGGGCGGTCGTCGAGCCGCTCGTGGTGATGTTGGCCCCGCTCGCGCCCCATATTGCCGACGAGTTGTGGGAGCGGCTCGGACACGGCGAGTCGTTGGCGCACGGGCCGTTCCCGGTCGCTGACGAGCAGTGGTTGGCGCAAGACTCGATCGAGATCCCGATCCAGGTCAAGGGCAAGGTGCGCAGCCGGATCACCGTCGCGGTCGACGCCGACGAGGAGACGGTACGCGCGGCCGCATTGGCCGACGAGAAGATCGTCGCGCTGCTCGACGGTGAGCCGCGCAAGGTGATCGTCGTGCCGGGCCGCATGGTCAACGTCGTCCCGTAGGCCGCCCCGTAGCCGACTGGGCCGTGCCGGACGGCCGACTGGGTCGTCCTCAACTGCCGAGTGGGTCGGGCCGGACCGCCGACTGGGCCGTCCCCAACCTCCGACTGGGCCGTCGGGCGTCGCCAAATGACCATATGGAAGCTCCGTTGCCCTGCGGCTCTGGGCAGATCCGCAGATGGCGAAGGCGGGCGAGACGAACACCGGACATGGTGGGCGAGGCGTCTATCTGCGAGATCCGAGCGGCCATTTCTTGGAGTTCATCACCGCGCCGTATCTGTAGTCGCACGGCCCAGTCGGCGGTTGAGGGCGGCTCAGTCGGCGGTTGAGGGCGACCCAGTCGGCGGTTGAGGGCGACCCA
>DLKD01000011.1:420-23843 GCA_002477755.1 Gordonia sp. UBA7599 | reverse complement strand
GGTTGAGGGCGACCCACTCGGCAGTCGAGGAGGGCCCAGTCGGCGCTCAGGCCTCCAGCTCTCGGGCGATCGAGCGCTCCAGCTGCTCGGCGCCTGGAACCGGGACGTCGATCAAGCCATCCAGCTCGGCGCGCGCCTTCCGATACGCGGCCTGCCTTTCGGCAGGTGTTGCGGCCTCGTCGGCGGCGATCATCACCAACCGGCGGGCGCGCTCCAAGGATTCACGCTCGACCGGCGAGAAATCGGCCTGCTTGCGACGACGGGCTTCGCGCTCGGCCGCGTCGAATGCTGCGGCGTAGTCCAAGACCGCGTCGCGGTACTCGAATAAGGCGGCGGCGTCGACCTTCGCGGGGTCGGGCACCTCGTCGGCACCGGGTGACTCGGAGATAACGATCTGGGGCCGCAGCATGTCTGCCCGACCCTTGGCCTTGTGGAACTCGCGCGTGAGAGGCTCGCGGACGTCGACGAGCATCGGAAAGCGGATGATCGTCGCGAGGTCGATCTCGTAGTCCCACCACCGCTTGTCCACGTCGTCGTGGATCCGCAGCGTGGTGCGCAGTTGCTCGGCGTTGAGTCGCGTGACCCGTCGCTCCTCGATGTCGGCGGCCGAGCGGACCCGCTCCATCTCGAGCTGGTGCCTGCGCCGATTGGCGATGCCCTTGCGGTACTCGCGGACCATGAACTTGCCGAAGTAGGCAAGCGGGAAGATCAGCCACCAGTTCCAGGCCAGCGCGGAGAAGACAGGACCCACAATTCGATCGTAGCCATGCCCGCCGGAACCGGACTACTGTCGAATTCGTGGCCACCTGGGATCCGTCGGTGTATCTCGCCTTCGCCGACCACCGCACCCGACCGTTCGTCGAGCTGATCAACGCCGTCGACCTGGGGCCCGAGCAGGTCGCCAGCATTGTCGACCTCGGCTGCGGTCCGGGCCACCTGACGCAGTACCTGCGACGACGATGGCCCGACGCTCAGATCCTCGGCATCGACTCGTCACCGGAGATGATCGAGCAGGCGAGCACCGAGAACGACGATCCGCGGGCGTCCTACGCGGTCGAGGACGTCTCGACGTGGCTGCCGGCCGGGCCCGTCGACCTCATCGTCTCCAACGCGATGTTCCAGTGGGTCGATGATCAGTGGAACGTCTTGGACCGCCTGCTTGAACGCCTGTCCCCCGGTGGGGCCATCGCGCTCAGCGTCCCCGACAACGCCGAGAAGCACGCGCACCGGTCGCTCTATGAGTTGGCCAGTCGCGAGCCGTATGCGGAGCACCTCCTTGAGGCGCGGCGGCTCCAGCACCTGGGCGCCGACCAATACCTGCGGTTCTTCACCAATCGCGGACTCCGGGTGAACGCATGGGCGACGACTTACCTGCAGATCCTCACCGGCGACGATCCGGTGTTCACCTGGGTCTCCGGTACTGGTGCACGTCCCTTCCTGCAGGGCCTCGATGACGATCTGCGCGCGACGTTCGTCGAGGAGTACAAGGCGATGCTGAGGGCGGCGTACCCGTCCGAGTCCTTCGGGACGGTCTTCCCGTTCACGCGCACCTTCGCGGTGGCGACCAAGACGTCGCCCGCCTGACCCGGTGACGAGTACTTCCTATCCCCCGTCGCGCAACGCCTTGGCCGCCGATGTGGCGAGTTCGTCGGCGATCTCGTTGTAGTGGTCGCCGTTGTGGCCCTTGACCCATTCCCACGTGACTTTGTGGCGCGACTCCTCCTCGATCAGCCGCTGCCACAGTTCGACGTTCTTGACGGGCTTCTTGTCCGCGGTGCGCCAGCCGTTGCGCTGCCAGCCGGCCACCCACTTCATGATGCCGTTGCGCACGTAGCTGGAATCGGTGTACAAGATCACCGTCGACGGCTTGGTCAGGGCCGCCAGGCCCTCGATTGCCCCGGTGAGCTCCATCCGGTTGTTCGTCGTGTCAGCCACGGCTCCGGACAGGCGCTTTTCGTGGCCCCGATAGCGCAATACCGCGCCCCAGCCGCCGGGACCGGGATTGCCCAGACAGGCACCATCGGTCGAGATCTCCACAACACCGGGGTCGCCGCTCACAGGGAATCAGGGTACCGTCACGACGATGTTGCGATTGGGTCGCGACCCTCGCGCACCCACCACTGACTATTCACAATAGTCACGCCAGTAACAAGCTGATTGGATGTACCCGCATGCCCGCACGTCGTCGTTCCCTCGTGGTCGGCCTGACCGTCGGCCTCGCCGTGACCACCCTGACGTTGGCAGCACCGGGTGCCCACGCTTCACCCTGCAACGCCCTGGGCCCGGTAGGGCACGACGTCGGCAGCACCGGCAGTGCGGCGTCGTCCCGGATCGGCATGGGGAGCCTCGACTTCGGCAGCTACTCGGCACCGGGCAAGAAGCCGCAGATGCCGCTGAAGAAGCTGAAGGGCGGACCGAGCCAAACGGTCCAATGGGTGACCGGACCCCTCAGTCCCAACCGCACCGACAAGCGGTTCTCGATCACCGCGACCGACGTCGGCGTCTCGTGGGACAACGGCTCGGGCCAGGTGCTGATGGCCTTCGGCGACACCTGGGGCAAGTGCAACGGTGCGCTGGTGTGGCGCCACAACACCATGCTGCGGGCCAAGGGCAGCAGCGACGTCTCCAAGGGCATCACCTTCCCGAATGCGCGCCCAGGCGACATCCGTTCGGGTGCTTCGGTGACCCCGGCACAGCCGACGTTCGCGCAGCCCATCACCAACGCGATCGGCATCCGGAACATCGAGGTCGGGCGCATCCCGACGGCGGGCATTTCGATCGGCGGCGTGCAGTACCTGTCCTTCATGTCGATCCAGCGGTGGGGCGAGGCCGGTCGGTGGGAGACCGGCTACTCGGCGCTCGCCAGCTCGCACGACAACGGCCAGACCTGGCAGGTGCAGAACAACACGATCCGCTCCCGCTACGAGTTGAACCTGCCCGGCGTCCCGCAAACGTCGACGGGGCAGGGCCGCTTCCAGGTGAGCTCGTTCCTACGCCAGGGTGACTGGGTCTACCAGTACGGCACCCCCAACGGCCGCTTCGGCGCGCTGTTCCTTGCACGCGTCCCCGCGTCGCGCATCCTCGATATGAACGCCTACCAGTACTACAACGGCGGCGGTCGGTGGTCGAACTACAGCGGTGATGCGACGAAGATCGCGACGGAGCCGATTGCCGAGGTGTCGGTGCGCTACAACAACTACCTCGGCAAGTTCGTCATGCTGTCCTCGCGCAAGGGCAGCATCACGTTGCGCACTGCCCCCAATCCCGAGGGGCCGTGGAGCGGACCGCGCACGATCGTCTCCGCCAGGCAGATCAGCAAGCTGTACGCGCCGTACATCTGGCCGCGCGACACCGGCGGCGCACTGTACTTCGTGGCGTCGCGCTGGGATGACTACAACGTGATGCTGATTCGCACCGACCTCTCCTCGTTCCGGTAGAACAGCGCCCGGATATCGCGTTGACCGGCGGTTTTACCTCGACGAGGAGTCGACTGCCGGTGCGGTGACCGGGTGGGGCGGGGGAACCGCCCGGAGAGCTGGTGCGTCCAAACCAGCATGACAACACCGATTCCCTCCCGCCCTTTCGGCGTCGAGCCGAGCGAGATGGCCGCTCTCGCCCAATCCTGGCAACGCAGCGGCCACGTCCTGGGCACCCTCGACGTTGACGACCTCGAGAACACCGCGGGGACGGCCCGCTGCATGAACGCGGTGCGCTCGGCTGCCGGACCGACGAGGCGTGTCGTCCGAGGTGTCGCCACGCGACTCGACGCCTTGAGTCAGATCGCGCGCCGGTTCGGTGCGTCGGCGAGGGCCGACGACGACGCTGCCGCGGCAGCGCTGCGTGGACTGGCGGACCGGTGATGCTCACCGTCGACGAGGTTGCGGGCTGGCCCGAGGAGCCGCTGGCGTTGGCGGCGCGGCAGGCCCGGGATACCGGTCGCACGTTGCGGACCGAGGTGACCGGTGCCCGCGCCGAACTGACACGGTTGAAGAGGTGGCACGGACGGGCCCACGACGCGGCAGCGCATCGCCTGGCGCAGGAGGCCGACCACGCCGAGGAGATCGCCCGGGTGCTGGCGGCGTTTGCCGACACCGCTGCCGCCGCGGGAACCGAACTCGCCGCTGGTCGAGACACGGTGATGCGGCTCGTCGGTGAGCAGTCCGGTATCCGCGCCGACGGGAAGGATCGCGCTATCGACACGGCGGAAGA
This sequence comes from Gordonia sp. UBA7599, assembly GCA_002477755.1. Classification (GTDB taxonomy): domain Bacteria; phylum Actinomycetota; class Actinomycetes; order Mycobacteriales; family Mycobacteriaceae; genus Gordonia. The sequence continues at coordinate 19,634 of DLKD01000011.1, read as the reverse complement.
CTCCGCCCAGCCGGACGCGAAAGTGCGGGCCGCTCTCGCCGACCTCGACGGGATCGACCGACGCCGCGCATCGGAATTGTCGCGCCTGAGTGCCGACCTCGACGCGATGGTCCACGGCCATGTCACCGTTGCGACCCCGGAGGGCCGTCGTGATCCTGATGGCATCGTCAATCGACTGGTCGCCCTGACCCCCGAGCAGCGTCGCGACCTGTTGCGGCGGATGAGCTCGGGCGATGTCGACCGGGTGGTCGCCGCAAACCCACAGGTGGTGGGCAACCTGGACGGCGTGCCCTTCGGTGTCCGGATCGTTGCCAATCGGCGGAGCATCGAGGAGGCGCTCGAGGCGGAGATAAGCCGCGGGGCCGGCGACGGTCCCCGTGCGCACCAGCTTCGGGCGATGCTGGGGACGATTCCCGACCCGCACCATCCGGGCCGACGTGTTCGGCGGCAGTTCATCACCTTTGCCAACACCAAGGCGGGGCGATCGATCGAGATGTTCGGGGCGTGGTCGTCGCAGACGCGTGGCGCGGCCGTCTACGTTCCCGGGACTGGAACGAAGATGGACTCCGCCGGCGCCAACCGGACCGCGGCGTGGAACTTCGCCAACCGCAGCGGGGCGCCGGTGTTCCTGTACATGGACGGACAGTTCCCGCCGAACCTCGCCGCCGCGGCGTCGCCGGGCTTCGCGACGTCGATGGCTCCCAATCTCGTGGGCTTCTCACGGGCGCTCGACGCCGAGGTCGCCGATCACGCCCCGGGGGCGGCGACGACCTACATCGGACACTCCTACGGTGGTGCGGTCGTGGGTACCGCTGAGCAATTGGGGCTGCGGGCTGACCGCGTGGTCTACGCTTCCGCGTCGGGTACCGGAGTACTCCCGGGTGGCGCCGATGCGTGGGTCAATCATGATGCGGCACAACGGTATTCGGTGACCCCGCCGGGCGATCCGATCCAGCCGGTCCAATCCTCCGGCGCGCACGGCGGTGACCCGGACAACGCTCCGGGGGTCACCCGCATGGATTCCGGCGACTACTCCAACGGCGAGCGGGTGCGGGGCGTGCACGGCCACGGCGCCTACTTCGACGATCCCGGCAGCGATGCCTTCAAGAACATGGTCGCCGTCATCCGGGGCGAGCCGGTGACACCCTACGTCGAGCGCGAGCCCGACATGCCGCGTCCCGGGTGACGCGCGTATCCAACACGGCGAGCAGCTTTCCATCTCGTTGCGATGTTGGTGTGCGCCTTGCCGTGGTGGAAACGCACGGCATGTGTGCGCCTAGGGTGGATTCATGTCGACACCTTCGCCCCGCTGGATCACCGAGACCGCACCCGGCCACAGCGAGTGGTACATCGAGCGCTTCCGGACGATGGCTGCCGACGGGGCCGACCTCGTGGGCGAGGCGCGGCTGATCGACGCGATGGTGCCGCGCGGCGCGCGAATCCTCGACGCCGGGTGCGGGCCGGGGCGCCTCGGCGGCTACCTCCACGAGGTCGGGCACCGCGTCGTCGGAGTCGACGTCGATCCCAAACTGATCGCCGCTGCGCAGGAAGACCATCCGGGTCCGAAGTGGCTCGTCGGGGACCTCGCCGAACTTGATCTCCCGGCGCGCGACGTCACCGATCCCTTCGACGTGATCGTGTGCGCAGGCAACGTCATGGTCTTCCTGGCGCCCGGTACCGAGGCGCAGGTGTTGCGGCGACTGGCGGCACACCTCGCCGACGAAGGGCGGATCGTCGTCGGGTTCCACACCAACCGGGAACTGGCACTCGACGATTTCGACGAGGCCGTCGTCGAGGCCGGCCTTCACCTCGACCTGCGACTGGCGACGTGGGACCTGAGGCCGTGGGCCGATGATGCGGACTTTGCGGTCTCGATCCTTCGTCGTCGGCAATAGCTGATCGGACCAGGCCCAAGTACTACGGACTCGACTCGGTCTAGTCCGCCGGTAGGCCGTTCTCGGCCAGCCACTTCCGGGCACGCGTGGTCGAGGCCTGTGAGAGCCACGCCTCCTGGACTAATTCGACGATCTCGTCGCGGCTCACCTCGGCCAGCCGGCTCGCGCGGATCAGCACCGACGGGTGCCCGGCGAAATGCGCAGTGGTGAAGAACGGGCTCTCGGGATCCTCGACCAGGGCAAGTTTGTCGCCCTCCCCGGCAACCCAGATGACTATCACATCGGTATAGCGTTCGCCGGTCTGAGGATCGACGGCATCCGGACGCGGATTGCGGAAGAAGATGAACGACTTCTGGCCGACTTGGTAGACCTCATTGCCCTGAGAACCGTCCGTCACGGTGACGTGCGGCATGGCGAGCGCCGCCTGGTGTATGTCGTCGATGCGGGCAGGCCGGAAACTCATCCCACCACGGTAGGCGGGTTCGCCCCGGCTTCGTTGCTCTAGCGGGCGAGGAAGGCCGCGACCGTCGACTCGAAGGCTTCCTTGGCCTCGATCATCACCCAGTGCCCGCACTTGGGGAAGATGTGCAGCTCCGCGTCGGGGATGAGGCGCATCGGCACCATCGACATGTCCGGCGGGCTCACCCGGTCGTCGCGGCCCCACGTCAGCAGCGTCGGACACGCGACCTTGTGCATCATTGCCCAATAGGGCGCGATGTCGGCGGCGGCGAGGAACTGCTGCTGCATCTCAAAGGCTTTGGAGCCGTACATCATCGCCGCGGTCTTCTGTGCGTCGGGATTGATGGCGGCCTCCCAGCGCTCCTCGATGAGCTGCTCGGTGACGATCGCGCGGTCGTAAACCATCGAATTGAGCCAGCGGATCAGCTTGTCGCGATCGGGGGCGTCGGTGAACTCCTGCAGCAGTCGCAAGCCCTCGCTGGGGGAGGGGCTGAAGATGTTGGGCCCGACCCCACCGATGGTGACCAACTTCGCCACGCGCTCAGGCTTCTTGATGGCCAGGTTGATGCCGACGACGCCGCCCATCGAGTTGCCGATCATTGCTGCGGACTCGATGCCCAGCCCGTCCATGAACCGCGTCACCGAGCTACCCGCGGTGAGCACCGGGTGCCCCTCGACGGGCTCGCTCACGCCGAACCCGGGGAACTCGACGATGAACGTGCGGTGCGTCTGCGCGAAGAACCCGAGGTTATTGCGGTAGTTGCGCCAGCCGGTGACGCCGGGGCCCGACCCGTGCAGCAGGATCAGCGGGGGAGCGTCGGGGTCGCCAGCCTCGTGATAGACGATTACGCCCTTGTCGGTCGCCAGTTCGCGCTTCGTTGCGTCGTATGAGACATCCACGGACCAATACTAGAACAGGTTCTAGTTTGGTGGGAAGGGGCCCATTGGCGGTGCGGGACGGCCCACTCGACGACGGGGGACGGCCCACTCGACGACGGGGGACGGCCCACTCGGCGGGCGGTGGCTACCAGATGCGCACGCGCTGCGCCGGTTCCAGGTAGAGCTTGTCGCCGGGCTGCACGTCGAAGGCGTCGTAGAAGGCGTCGATGTTGCGCACCACGCCGTTGCAGCGGAACTCCGGCGGTGAGTGCGGGTCGACGGCGAGCCGCTTGATGGCCTCCGCGTCGCGCACCTTGGAGCGCCAGATCTGCGCCCAGCTGTAGAACAGGCGCTGATCGCCGGTCATGCCGTCGATCACCGGAGGATCGGGGTGGGCGAGGCGATAGGCGACCACCGCGATCGACAGCCCGCCGAGGTCGCCGATGTTCTCGCCGATCGTGAACTCGCCGTTGACCTTGTTCGCCGCATCCAGTCCGGTCGGTGTGAACTCGTTGTACTGGTCGATGAGTGCGCGCGTGCGTGCGGCGAACTCGGAACGGTCCTCGTCGGTCCACCAGTCGATGAGGTTTCCTTCGCCGTCGTACTTGGCGCCCTGGTCGTCGAAACCGTGCCCGATCTCGTGCCCGATCACCGCTCCGATGCCGCCGTAGTTGACGGCGTCGTCGGCATCGGCGTCGAAGAACGGCGGCTGCAGGATCGCGGCGGGAAACACGATCTCATTCATGCCCGGGTTGTAGTACGCGTTGACGGTTTGCGGGGTCATGAACCACTCGTCGCGGTCGACGGGCGCCCCGATCTTGGCGAACTCGCGATTGTTCTCGAAGGCCGCCGCACGGGCGACGTTCCCGATGAGATCACCGCGGTCGACGAGTAGAGCGGAGTAGTCGCGCCAGTGCGCCGGGTAGCCGATCTTCGGGTTGAAGGACTCCAACTTCGCCAGCGCCTTGGCGCGCGTGGCCGGGGTCATCCACTCCAAGTCGCTGATGTTGCGCCGGTAGGCCTCGACGAGGTTGGCGATGAGCTCGTCCATCCGGGCCTTCGCAGCCGCGGGGAAGTATTGCGCGACGTAGCTACGACCGACGGCGAATCCCATCGCCTCTTCGACAAACGCGACACCGCGCTTCCAGCGCTCCCGGAGCTCGGGCGCCCCCGAGAGCGTGCGCCCGTAGAACGCGAAATCCTCGTCGACGAACGCTGTGGGGAGATACGACGCCGCGGAGTGGAGGAGCTGCCACCGCAGCCATGTCTTCCACTCGTCGAGCGGACGGGAGGCGATGAGATCGCCTGCGCCGGAGACGAATTCGGGTTGGCGCACGACGACTTCGGCGAACACCGGGTCGTGCGTGGAACCCAATCCGGCGATCCACTGCTCGACGTTGAAACTGCCGGCCAGCGCGGCGAAGTCGCCGTAGGAGAGCAGGTTGTAGGTGCGCTCGGCGTCGCGGCGGGCCACAACGTCCCAGTGGTGGGCGGCGATCGCAGTCTCGAGATCCAGGATCGTCGACGCAGAGTCGGCTGGATTGTCGAGGCCGGCGAGTCGCAGCATCGCCTCGATGTGGTTGCGGTAGTCCTCGCGGATCGCGGCGTACTTGTCTTCGCGGTAATAGCTCTCGTCGGGCAGGCCCAGCCCGGATTGACTCAGATGCACGAGGTAGCGCGACGAGTCTTTGGCGTCGGTGTCGACGTAGAAGCCGATCAGGCCGGAGACGCCGTGGCGCTGAAGCCGACCGAGGCGTCGGGCGAGGTCGGCCGTGGTGGTGACGGCGTCGATGGCGGCGAGTTCGTCACTGATCGGACCGATACCCAGCGCCTCGATATGCGAGGTGTCCATGAACGACGCGTAGAGGTCGCCGATTTTGCATTCGTCGGTGCCGGATTCTGTGTGGGACGCCGCGGCGGCGACGATCAGGTCGCGCACGTTCTCCTCGGCCCGGTCGCGCAGCACGATGAAGGAGCCGTCGATGCTGCGGTCGGCCGGGATCTCGTGCGTCGCCAGCCACTTGCCGTTGAAGTGGGCGTACAGATCGTCCTGGGCGCGTACCGCATCGTCGGTGTAGGAGGAATCGATGCCGGAAGCAGGGGTCGCAGTCACGGCATCCATCCTGCCGTAAATCCGTCGAGTGGGTTGCCGACGTCCGCCGAGTGGGCCGTCCCGGACCGTCGAGTGGGCCGTCGCGCACCGTCGAGTGGGCCGTCCACATGATCCCGGGGCACACTGGACCCATGGGTTACGCGGTGCATCGCGCCGGCGACCGGTTCACGACGACGACGGACTGGTTGTCGTCGGCGCACAGCTTCTCCTTCGGCGACCACTACGACCCGGGCAACACCCATCACGGCGTGCTCCTGGTCCACAACGACGAGACGCTGCGCCCGGGCGAGGGCTTCGCCACCCACCCGCATCGGGAGACCGAGATCGTCACGTGGGTGCGGTCGGGGAGCCTCGTGCACCAGGATTCGCGCGGGAACAACGGCATCGTCTATCCGGGTCTGGCCCAGCGGATGAGTGCGGGCAGCGGCATCGAGCATTCGGAGCGCAACGACACCTGGACCTCGGCCGATGGGCTGCGTGTGGAGGGTGCCGGGGCCGTCGACGTCGACTACGTGCAGATGTGGGTGATGCCCGACGAGTTCGGCCTCGACCCGGGATACGACCAGGCTGACGTTTCGGAGCAGCTCGCGGCTGGCGGCCTGATCCCGATCGCCTCTGGGGACCCTCGCCTCGATTCGGCGATCCGAATCGCGAACCGCTCGGCCACCCTGTGGGTCGCGCGATTGAGCCGGGGCCAACGGGTGGCCATCCCGGGCGGCCGGTTCGTGCACCTGTACGTCACCGACGGCGCCATGCGCTTGGACGGCCGGCTGATCACGGCTGGTGACGCCGTCCGAGGAACCGACGTGGGCGGCGAACTCCTCGTCGGCGATTCCGCCGAGACGGCCGAGGTGCTCGTCTGGGTGATGAGCATTACCCTTGGCGAATAAGAACGAGTAATATCCGCGTTATTCAGGGTTAGTCGAAGCGGTGGGTTCCGAGCCTCGTCGTCGTGGGCAGTTTGTTATTGCGGTGTGACGGTGTTGCAACGGATTCGGGGCGCGTCGAGATCGCGCCCGTGTGTGACAGATGTGAAGATTGGGACCTATGAGGCAAGAGGGTATTGCGCGGACGGCTGCGACCAGAGGGTCGGGCCAAGCAGCGCTGCGTGCTGACCAGGTGGTCACTCGACGGCGTTGGGTCGCCGCGTTCGGCGTGGGGATCACCGCGGTCGTGGCGTGTGGTGCGGCGCTGACCTCCTGTTCTTCGGCGCCCAAAGGCGCAGCCCTGGTGATCAACGACTTCGCGTCGGCGGTCTCCAAGCAGAATTTCGAGCGCGCGGCATCGCTCACCACTGCGCCGGGTCAGGCGAAGGACGCCCTGCTCGTCACGAAGGAAGGCATGCACCCGTCGGGAATCCAGACGAAGGTGCTGCGCACCATGAGCTACAGCGACGGGACCGCCGGCTTCACGCTGAAGACGACCTACATTTGGGACACCGTTGCCGAGGGCGGCGACCGGATCGACGGCAAGGCCCCCGATCGCAAGTTCGTCACCGAGACCCAGGGCACCGCGCGCAACGTGTCGACGGGGTGGAAGGTTCAGTGGGAGCCCTCGATCATCTACCCGGGCCTGCGTCCGGGCGGCCGCATTCTGGACGTCCGTACCGACGCGCGGCCCACCCCGCGGGTCCTCGCGCGTAACGGCAAGCCGTTCATGGTCATCGCGCCAGTCCGAGAGGTAGTGATCGATCCGGCAGCGACCCCCGACCTCGGTCGGACCGTCAGCGCGCTCGCGGGCGTCATCGCTCCGATGGCGCCGCAGATCACCTCCGAGGTGATCCTTGAGAAGATCGCCCAACAGCCCGGCCAACCCGTGGTCGCGGTGACGTTGCGCGAGCCCGACATGCAGGTCTTGGCCGGCGACCCGGGGAAGATCCGCGGCGTGACTGTGCGCCGGACGGATCGTTTGGTCATGACCGATCGCCGGCTCGATTCGCCGTTGGAGGAGGGACTGACCAACTACTGGCAGGCGATCCGCGACGTCACCGCCGGTTGGCAGATCGTCCTCGACCAGCCCGGGGCGCAGCGGCAGCGCCTCGACGGCCACCAGGGCCCGCCCGGACCCAACGTCGCCACGACGCTGGATCCGCGTGTCCAGAACGCTGTTGGAATTGCCGCGATCGAGGTCGCGCAACCGACCACCGTCCTCGCGCTCGACGCCACCACCGGCGGAATCCTCGGCATGGGCCGCAACAAAGCGGCGACCGAACGCGGGATCAGCATCGACGGTGAGTATGCGACGGGGTCGACGCTCTCGGCCGTCTTCGAGTCGGTGATTGCCCAAGCCAAAGCCCAGAACACCAGCACCGATGAGTTGCTCGACCGCCTGGGCCTCGGCGTGGCGTTCACCATCCCCGGGGCATCGTCGCCCCAGCGCAACGGTATCGGCGTCGACAAGGCCGATTCCGGCGCCAAGGCTGACCAACGTCCCGGCGAGGTCCGCGCCTCGATGGTCAACGTTGGCGCACTCGGCGTCGCGCTCGCCCGCGCAGTCGCGGGGGAGAGGACCTCTGTCGCGCCCTACATCGTGAAGGGGCAGCAGACGCGCGTCGACGAGGGTCAGCTCGGCGCCTTCGACGGCGAGCTGGCGCGCCCCGTCCTCGATGCCATGGTGGCGACGGTGCGCACCGGCGACGCGAGCGATCTGCGCAACGCCAAGGGGTTGCGTGCGCTGGTGGGCACTAACGGACCCAACGGGCCGGGGTGGTTCTTGGGGATCATCGACAAGAAGGTCGTCGTGGTCTACTGCGAGGGCGAGCACTCGGGCACCGCCGCGCTACAGGCCGCGCAGAAATACCTGTCGGTCCGCAACGACCGCCTGGAATGATCGGCTACTGCCGCTGCCGACGGGTGACTAGCCGGTAGGCGCGGTTGGCGACGATGCGCCAGCCGACGAGGAAGAGGCACAGCACCACCGTGGCCACGCAGATGAAGGCGGCCGCAGTGCCCTGATGGAGGACCGCTCGCAGGGTCATCCCGACGGCCACCGTGAATATCCAGATGGCTACCCCGAAGGGGACGGGCCGCTCGGGCCGGAACACGCGCGCGCCAGCCGAGTCCGGCGACCCGATGTGGGCGTAGACGTACATCAACGACCAGCCGACCGCGGCGCCGGCCAGGAACGGCCACGCGGTGTCCACAACGCCCAGGACGGTCATGTCCTTGCGGTGGCTCTCCCGACCGGAGGCGGCGAACAGCGCGATCATCACAACGTCGACCACAGCCGTCACCAATAGCGGTAGCTGCAGTGTCGGGCCGGGTTGGCGGGTATTCACTCCGGTGGTCATCGCCCTCCACCGTAGCGGCCTCTGCGCATGTCAGGGCGCTCAGACCCCCCACATCGCGGCTACGTGACGGGCATCGGTGCCACAGCACCCACCGAGTTCGACCACGTTTCCGAACTGCTCGAGCAGCGGCTTCTGCACGGCGGCGAGCTCGTCGGGGTCCCCGTCGTCGAGGGTATCGGCGGCATCGAGCTCGTCGTGGCTGCGCCGGGACGCATTGACGCGCAGGCCACCGATGCGATCGCGCCAAGCACCGTCGTCGATGGCTTGTGAAATGTGATCGGGGTGGGCGCAATTGACCAGGAAGTACTCCGGTGCTGCTTCGGCATCGACCGTGGTCACGGCTGTGCTCAGTGGTGTGCCGTCGGGGAGCCGTCCGTCGGTTTCGACCGTGAAGCCGATGGCTACCGGGATTCCGACGTCGGCGGCGGCGCGGGTGATGCCGATGGCCTCGCCAACGTCGGCGATGGTCAGCGCGACGGCTCGGTCGGCTCCGGCCGAGCGGAGGGACGCGAGTTGAGGTCGGTGGTAGGCGGCGGCGCGGTCGGGGTCGACGCTGGTGCTCTGATACCCGTCGCCGCGTGGTCCGATCATTCCGCTGATCCGGTGCCCGACCAGCTCATCGGTGCGTTCGGCGGCGATCTCGGCGAGGAAGTCGACGGCGGTCCGGTTGACCCGGTCCAAGGCCTCGGCGTCGTAGCCCAACGTGGCCGCGTGGTCAGGGTTGGCGCGCCAGGTCGGCGTCTCCAGATTTATCGGTGCACCAGCGCGGAGCGCGATGGCGACGTAGCCCAGGTAGTAGTCGCGCATTGCCGCTCTCCCCTCGGTCGTGTCGAGCAGTGGGAATGCGGCGAATTCAGGGAGGTCGAACCCCCGGTGGAAGACCAGCTCTGTTTCGAGACCCCCGTCGGTGACGTAGCGCGTGTTCATGATCGGACCCTTCAGTTGAATCTGCAACAGACTGATTAGTCTGGTACGTAAGTTGTAGCAGACTAAACAGTCTGAAACAATGGTGTCATGCCCCGGGACGGATCACTCACGCGACAGCGGATTCTCGACGCAGCCCAGAAATTGGTGATCGACAACGGGTTCGGAGCCACCAGTGTCGACGCGGTGATCGCGGCGTCAGGGTCGTCGAAGGGGGCGTTCTTCCACCATTTCGCATCGAAGCAGGCGCTGGCCGAGGCGCTCGTCGACCAATATGTCGTCGGCGACCTGCAGCTCCTCGCCGACGGCTACGCGGCGGCGGAGTCGGCCGGCGACGACCCGGTGGACCGGCTGGAGGCCTTCCTTCGGTACTTCGAGGGCATGGCCGACGAGATCATGGCGGGAACGACCGGCTGTCTCTACACCTCGGTTCTGGCCGAGCAGCATTTGATCGACGCGGGGACTTCAGTGCCAATTACCGCGGCCACCGAGCAGTGGCGCGAGAGATTCGGGGCTCTTCTCAGGGCTGCGCTCGACGGACGTCGCGATGCCGACATCGACGCCCTCGCCGATCATCTGTGGGTGACATTCGAGGGCACCTTCCTCCTGGCGCGGACCACCGGTGAGCCCGAGCAGCTACGGCGCCAGCTCGCGGTGCTGCGCGAACTGGTCAGCGCCTACGTCGGCTAGGGGAGTCGCCGGCGTCGTCCCCGCCTGGGGACCCGTCGTCGTCGCGGGCCGCGCCGGCGTCATCACCGCCATCGGGGCGTTCGTCGCTGAAGCCCACCAGCGGGCGGTCGGGGTCGGCGGGAGCGCCAGCCCGCAGCCCTTCCTCGAGGTCGTCGGCGTGGTCGATGTCCGAGCGGAACCGCGTGCGGAACATCACCAGGATCACGACCCACCCGATCAGTGACACGATCGCCCAGCTGACCAGGCGATAGAGGATCACCGCGACTACTGCGTCACCGGTCGTCATCCCGGCCGGGACCAGTGCGGCGACCATGGCCGCGTCGACAATGCCAAGCCCTCCCGGCAGCAGCGGGATGGCCGTGCCCACCGCCGTCGACGCGGCGTAGGCCACCGCGACGCCGGTGATCGACGGGTGCGCGCCGATCGCCCAGCAGGCGAACAGCAGACAGCAGACGTCGGCAATCCAGTTGAAGAGGCTCCACCCGAAGGCGATTGCGGCCTCGCGCCGGGTGAGCTGGACCGCGCCCAATTGGTCGATGAGACGAACGAGGCGTTCCTGGCCAGCGTCCTTGGGGCGGTTGCGGACGTCGTTGTACCAGGTGAGTATTCGCGACGCCCACGCATGCACCGTCGCCGGATGACTGGCCAGGTACTGCAGGACGGCGACGAATGCGACAAAGCCGAGAATCGAGAACAGCGTCGAGTAGGGGCTGGTGCGCGCCCCGGCCAGGACGGCGCCGCCGATGCCGAGCATCGCCAGCCCGACGCCGGCGAAGAGCCCCGACATCACCACCTGCCACGACGCGACGACGGGATTGGCGCCCCAGCGGCGGGTCTCGCGGTAGGTGAACGCGGGCGCGAGGACCTGACCTCCCGGCATGGTCTGGCTCAACGAATTCGCGGCGAGCACGACCGAGAGCGACCGCCATTGGGAGACGACGACACCGGCTGAGCGGAACAGGGCGCGCTGGACCCGTGCGAAGCTGTCCAGGTTGGCCATGGAGGCCACGAAACAGGCCGACAACCAGCCCCAATGGATGTCGCCGACGCGGTCCCATGCGGTGGAGAACTGGTCGCGGATGAGATAGCCCTCGACGGCAAGAACGGCGATGATCGCAACCAACATGACCCAGCGAAGCGACTTGCGGCCCCGTTGCCAGATCGCGCTTCGCGATTTCGCCATGCTGGTCAGGGTACCTAACCCCGCGATCGTGCTCGTCTGCCTACTCTTGGACGCGTGAGCGAATCGTCGAACAAAGAGAAGCACCCAGTCACGCCCGGCGTGCGCGCCGCGGCTTCCTGGTCGTGGCGGTTGCTGGTCATCGGAGCGCTCATCGTGGTGCTCTTCATGGCCTTCAACCAATTCAAAACAGTCCTCGTCCCGGTGGCGATCGCAGTCCTGGGCACAGCGGGGCTCGTGCCCATCGTCGATTTCCTCGACCGTCGCGGGTTGCCCCGGTCCCTGGCCGTCGTCATATCGATGGTCGGCGTGCTCGGAATGCTCGGCCTCGTCCTGAGCTTTGTGGTCCGCGAGTTCATCAAGGGGTTCCCGGACCTGATGGCCCAGGTGACCCGAACGGTCAACTCGGTGAAGGAATGGTTGATCGAAGGGCCCCCCGGGTTGGACGCCAAGCAGGTGAACAACGTCGGCCGAGACGTGATCGAATTCCTCAACCACAATCAGGAAAAGGTGACCAGCGGCGCGCTCGCGACGGCGACCACCGCCACCGAGATCGTCACCGGCGCGTTCCTCACCATGTTCCTGATGATCTTCTTCCTCTACGGCGGCGGACAGATCTGGGGCTTTCTGACCGGCGTCGTCCCCATCGAGCATCGGCAACGGACCTACGACGCCGGCAACGCCGGATTCGGCACCCTCGTCGGCTATGTGCGGGCCACCGTCGCGGTCGCGATGGTCGATGCAGTGGGCATCGGAATTGGGTTGGCCGTCATCGGCGTCCCACTCGCCCTGCCGTTGGCGTCACTGGTGTTCCTCGGTGCGTTCATCCCCATCGTCGGTGCGCTGGTCACCGGCGGTGTGGCCGTGCTGGTCGCCCTGGTGACCAAGGGATGGCTGGCCGCCGTCATCGTCCTGATCGTCGTCGTCGCCGTTATGCAGCTGGAGAGCCACGTGCTGCAGCCGTTCCTGCTCGGCCGATCGGTCCGTCTGCACCCCGTGGCGGTGGTGCTCGCGATCGCGGCCGGCATCGTCCTCGCCGGAATCGTCGGCGGCCTGCTCGCCGTGCCGTTGATCGCCTTCCTCAACACGTCTATCCGCAAGCTGAAGGCCTGGCCCGACGATCCTCACGATGGATCGGAGATCGAAGTCTCCGGCGTCGTGCTCACTGCCGACGCCGACCCCCCGATGTGGGACACGAGGTGACCGACGACTCCCCACGGGCGCAGGCGCGCCGGGCCTGGCTGGCCCGGGTCCGGGAAAGCGTCGACGAAGACGCCTCGGCCCCGCTCTGGCGCGCCGCGCAAGTGTTCCGGGCGCTCTCGCTGGTCTATGCGATCGGCTATCAGGTCTCGATCAACGGACAACTGGACCGGCCGCGGACCGCCGCTGTGCTGGGTGTGGTCCTACTGGTCTGGTCGGTCGCCTGCGCCGTCGCGTATCTGACCGGGTTCGGGCGCAACTGGAAGTGGGTCGGCGCCGAGATCGTCATGACGGTCGCACTGCTGCTGTCTACGTCGTCCGTGGCGTCGACGACCTGGATCGACGAGAACCAGCCGTGGCCGACGACGCTGTGGGCCTGCAACGCCGTCATCTCCGCCGCCATCCTTGGCGGTGCCGCGGGCGGAGCACTCACCGGGCTCCTGGTGTGGGCGGCGTCGGTGTTCGTGAAAGGGCAGGTCAACCTCAACTTCGGCCGCAACGCCCAACTCATCCAGCTGCTGTTCCTGGGCCTCGTCGTCGGCTGGGCTGCGACGAGCGGACGGCGCAACCATGAACTGCTGACACAGGCCGCGCGGTACGCCGCCGCCGGTGAAGAGCGCGACCGGCTGGCCCGTCACGTCCACGACGGCGTTTTGCAGGCGCTCGCGCTGATCTCCCGCCGCGGACGCGAGATCGGCGGCGATACGACGGCGCTCGCGGAGATGGCCGGTGAACAGGAGAGGGCTCTGCGCCGCTTCCTCACCGAGCGGGCCGACGAGGATCGCGCGTACGGCGACCCGGCACCAGACGAGGGGGGCCGGGTCGACCTCGCGGCCCTGCTACGCCGGTACGCCGGCGAGGACGTCTCGGTCAGCACCCCGCGCGAAGCGGTCACCGTCCCTGCCCGCATCGGTGCGGAGGTCGACGGAGCCGTCGGCAACGCCCTGGACAACGTGGTGCGCCACGCCGGTCCGGGGGCGCGGGCCTACGTCCTTCTCGAGGACCTCGGCAGCGAGGTCGTCATCAGCATCCGCGACGACGGTGTGGGCATCGAACCGGGGCGCTTGGCGGCGGCGGAGCAGCAGGGCCGCCTCGGTGTCGCGCAGGCGATCGTCGGGCGCATCGAGGCGCTCGGTGGACGCGCGGAACTCGACTCCGCACCCGGAGCCGGGACAGACTGGGAACTGACCGTGCCGATCGACGAGGAGCTGCCATGACGATCCGCGTGATGATCGTCGACGATCACCCGATGTGGCGCGACGGAATCGAGCGCGATCTCGTCGCCGAAGGGTTCGAAGTCGTCGCCACCGCCGATGGGGTCGGTGCGGCGGTGCGCCGGGCCGCCGCCGTGCAGCCCGACGTGGTCCTCATGGACATGCAGCTGCCCGACGGCAGCGGTGCGCAGGCGACGGCCGAAGTCCTGGCTGCGTCGCCGTCGTCGCGAGTCCTGGTGTTGTCGGCCTCCGACGAGCGCGACGACGTGCTCGAAGCGGTCAAGGCCGGGGCCACCGGCTACCTCGTGAAGTCGGCCTCCCGCGACGAGATGGTGGCCGGGGTGATCGCCACCGCCGACGGGCAGGCGGTCTTCACGCCCGGACTGGCGGGCCTGGTCCTCGGCGAGTTCCGCCGCATGTCGGCCGGCGGCGACCCCGAGAAACCGGTCTTGTCACCGCGCGAGACAGAGGTCCTGCGCTACGTCGCCAAGGGGATGACCGCCAAGCAGATCGCGGCCAAACTCTTCCTCAGCCATCGCACTGTGGAAAACCACGTACAGGCCGCGTTGCGCAAACTGCAACTCGCCAACCGGGTCGAACTCGCCCGCTACGCGATTGAGCACGGATTGGACGACGAGCCGAGTCCGTAGCGGGTTTCCGCTACGACTCGTCTTGGTCGCGCGAGCGGCGAAGCAGGTCCTGGACGCTGATCTCCTTGTCGCGGTTGCCCGCAGCGCGCTTCCCGTCGGCATCGGGATCCTCGGCCGACGTGAACGCCGTCGGCGGGGCGACCTCCGACCCTGCCGGTGACACGGGGGGCGGCGTTGGCGTGGGATTCGGCCCGCTCGCTGGCGCTCCCGGCGCCGGCGTGGGATTCGGCCCGCTCGCTGGCGCTCCCGGCGCCGGGGTGGGATTCGGCCCGCTCGCTTGCGGTGCGGTGGCATCCGTCAGACGGATCCCTCCGACACCGAGCCGCCACGAACCGGTGTCGGGTGCGCTCGCGTCCGATGTTGCGCCAGCACTCGATCCGGCCCGCTCGCCCGACTCGGTCGCACGCTTGATTCGCGACTGCACCTGCGGTGCGGGCGGGGGCGTGGGATTCGGCCGGCTCGCTGGCGCTGCCGGCGCTGGTACGGAATTCGGGCGCGGAGTGATCGGCGGCTGCTCGGCCGACGGGACGATCCGCGGCTCGCTCGGTGCGACCGCGGGCGAGGGGATCGGCCCGCTCGGCTGCACGGCGGGTGATCCGATCGGCTCACTCGGCTGCACGGCAGGGGAGGGGGCAGCCTCGGCTGCGCGACGGGGCGCGGTGCCTGAGGCACGGGGGAATGCGGACGTGGGGGCCGTCGCGATCACCGTGCCGGCCGACATTGAGCGTGCGGCTGCGACATTGGCGTCGACCATCTGGTCCGGCTCGACCTCGAGGATCGTCTCGCCCAGGCCCAGCTTGCGCTGCATCGTCTTCATCCACTGGGGCGCCCACCAGCAGTCGTCGCCGAGCAGCTTCATCGTCGACGGGACCAACAGCATGCGGATGACCGTCGCGTCGAGGATCAGTGCCGCGATCATGCCGAAGGCGATGTACTTCATCATCACGATGTCCGACAGCGCGAACGCACCGGTGACGACGACGAGGATCGCGGCGGCGGCCGTGATGATCCGGCCCGTGTGCGCCGTGCCGACGCGGATCGCCTCGGTCGTCGACGCGCCCTTCTGTCTCGCCTCGACCATGCGGGACAACAGGAATATCTCGTAGTCCGTCGACAGACCGAACACGATCGCGATGATCAACACCAACACCGCGGCGAACAGCGGACCCGGTGTGAAGTTCAGCAACGACGCGCCGTGTCCCTCGACGAAGATCCACGTCAAGATGCCCAGCGTCGCACCCAGGCCGAGTGCGGAGACGAGCGCGGCCTTGATCGGCAGGACGATGGAACCGAATGCCAAGAACATGAGGAATCCGGTGACCAGCACCAGGATGATCGTCATCAGCGGAAGTCGCTGCAACAGGGCGTCGATGGAGTCCTGCGTCAGCGCCGGGGTGCCCGCCACGTAGACGTAGCGCAACCCATGGTGGTCCATGGACCGCAGGTACTTGATCGCGTTGGCTGTCTCCTTCATGTCCTTCGGGTCCCGCAGACCCGCCGACATTTGGACCAGACCATGGCCCGAGTCACCCCACGAGCCGCTGAGCGCACCCTCGTCGGCCGAGAGTGAGAACTCCTTGGTGAAGAAGCGCTGATCCGCCGGCACGTTCGCGTCGTGCTTGTTGGCCGTCTCGGCGAGCGCGGCGAGGCGGTCCTGATCGTCGGCGTTGTTCTCGTCGTAGACGACGATGAGCTTGATCTCCTCGGTGCGCTCCTTGGGGAAGGCCTTGTCGAACGCCTCCTGCGCCATGCGCGTCGGATTGTCCGGGGGCAGGTACCGCTCGCTGATGCCGCCGAATTGGATGTTGCCGAACGGGATGATCAGCGCGAGGAGCAACAGGACGGTCGGGATCGCCGTCATCAGCGGGTGCTTCATCACCCAGCCGGCCAGCTTGCCCCAGAAGCCGTCTTCGACTTCCTGCTTGGTCTTGGTGCGGCGCAGGAACGAGAAGCCGAACGCATCTACTCGGGGGCCGAGGATCGACAGGATCGCCGGCAGGACGGTGATCGAGAGGAATGCGGCGAGTGCGACTGACGCGATCGCCCCGTAGGCCACCGACTTGAGGAAGGCCTGCGGATAGATGAGCAGACACGCGATCGCGGCGATGATGATCGTCGCGGAGAACCACACCGTCTGACCGGCAGTCATCACGGTTCTTCGTATCGCGGCCTGTGTCGTATAGCCCTCGGCCAATTCCTCGCGGAATCGGCTCACGATGAACAGGCCGTAATCGATCGCGATGCCGAGGCCGATGAGCGTGACCACCGACTGGGCGAAGACGTTCAGCTCGGTGACCTGCGTCAGAAACTTCATGATCCCCAGCGAACCGGCGATCGTCAGACCGCCGATCAGGACGGGCAGTGCTGCGGCGATGACGCCGCCGAACACGAAGAACAACATGAGTGCGACGACGGGCAGTGCGATGACCTCCGCACGTCGGATGTCGTGTTCCATGCCCTCGCTCATGGCGTTGGCGATCGGCTGCAGGCCCGCCAGTTGGAACTTCGCGCCCTGTAGGTCGAAGCGTTCGTCGATGTTGTCGAAGGCGGGGCGCAGCTCCTTGTAGTTCTGCAGGATCGACGTGTCGTCGTCGCCCTTCACGCCGATGCTGATGAAGGCCTTGTTCTCGTCGAAGTTGAAGGCGTGCGACCGGATGATGTCCTGCGCGGCCTTGGCCGCCTGGCTGTTGTCGGCAAGATAGAACGGGTCGACGATGCCGGGGTCAGTGCGGCCGACGAAGTCCTTGGACTTCGGGTTTGTGACCAGGTCGTTGACGAAGTTCTCCATCTTCGTCCCGAACTCGAGGTCGTCGATCTTGACGCCCGGCGGCGGGGTCACCAACAGGACGATGTCGGACTTGTGGTCGCGACCCAGGACCTGGTCGGCCAGGATCGAACCCTTGACCGACTGCGAGGTGGGGTCGAACCACCCGCTCTGCGACAGGTGCTTGGGCAGGTCCAGCCCGTAGAGGCCGAGACCGGCCATGAGGGCGACCATGGCAGCGATGACGGCGTACCGCATCCGATACACGAATGCGCCGATCCATCCGAACACTGTCGGTTCCTTTCGTCACGCGGCGGGTCTGCGCCGTGACTCGGGCGGACCACGTCGGACCATTCTTCCAGGTCATGCCTGAATGCAATCTGAGCAGGGCCGATAATCCAGTTATCGGAGCAGCGCCGACAGCGGCCGGAACGGCGGCAACCATGCGCCGTCGTCGGGCAGCGCGTCGAGGGTGATGCGCGGCAGCGGCTCGCGGAACACGTTCGGGATGTCCTCGAGGTCGACGAAGCGCAGGCCGTCGACGCCCTGCGCCCAACTCGCGTGTTCGCGGAATCCGATGACGGTGACCGCGGTCCCCTCGCCGGCGATCTCCAGCAGCGGCTCGCGAAACGCTTGGCCGTCGGCCGAGGCCACGATGAGCCCCGCCAGACCGGTGGTGTGGCGACGGACCTCGATGTGGTCGAGCATGTCGTCGTCGACGTCGGAGTCCTCGGCGAGCTTGGGCTTGGCGAACACCGCGTAGCCCACGTTGCGCAGCGCATCGACCCATGGCCGCACGACATCGGCGCTGCCCGGGGTCACGTTGGTGAACACCGTGGCCTCCGCCTCGACGGGTCCTCCGCCCGCGGCGGTCCGCAGTGCTTCGGCCTGGGCCAGCAGCCATCGACCGACCGCGTCGAAACGCGGCCGATGCGCCGCGGTCGGGCGTCCGCCGATGATCGCCCCGAGGCCCATGTCCATGTTCGGGGCGTCCCACACCAGCAGGACGCGCCTCGTCGAAGACTGGCCGGAGATGATCTCGCCGACCCCGGCGGTGTCCGCGCTCATCGTCGACCCTCGGCTCGCACCAGGACGAACTCGGTGACAGTGCGCCCCTCGTCGGCGGCGCGACCCTCAAACTTGGTCGTGGGCCGGGCCAGCGAGATCGGGCTGTCGCCGGTCAGGGGGACGACGTGGGTCTGCGTCGTGTCCTGGTTCTCCAACAGTTCCCGGATCCACTCGGTGTAGTCGGCGTGGTCGGTGGCGATGTGCAGCACGCCGTCGTCGACGAGTTTCTCGGCCATGGTCGCGAGCGTGCCCGACTGCAGGAACCGGCGTTTGTGATGCCGGGCTTTGGGCCACGGGTCGGGGAAGAAGACGCGGATGCCCAGGAGGCTCTTGGGCTCGACCAGCTCGTCGAGCACCACCACCGCGTCCCCGCGGATCATGCGCACGTTCTGCAGCCCGCCGCGGTCGACGAGGCCGACTAGCTGGGCCAGCCCGGGCTGGTAGACCTCGACGGCGACGACGTCGAACTGCGGTTCATCGGCCGCCATCGCAGCGGTCGAGATGCCCGTGCCCGACCCGATCTCCAGGATCAGCGGTGCGGTGCGGCCGAACCATCCTTCGGCATCCAACGGTGGTTCGACGACCTTTCCGTCGGTGTCGGCGCTGGTCAACAGGTCTCGACCCAGGATGGGCCACAGATTCTCCCAATTGCGCCGCTGGCCGGGCGTCAGCGTGCCGCGCCGGAACCGGAAGCTGGTCACGCGCGGGTACAACCTGGACTGATCGACGGTATCGCTCACCCGAACATGGTCTCACCTGATTACATGGCAGCCGTCGGCTACGGGGGGATCGACCGGTCTTCTGCGGATTCCGGCGGACCGGGGGGTCGATGGTGGGGGAACGGCGCGGTGCCCGCTTCGGGCGCGTGGCGGTGGCCGGGTCGCCCGGC
>DLKD01000011.1:0-313 GCA_002477755.1 Gordonia sp. UBA7599 | reverse complement strand
GGTGGCCGGGTCGCCCGGCCCGGATGCGGCGGTATTGACCAGCGCGCTTGATGTCGAGGGCTTCGCCGTGGCCTCCGACGACGGTCCCGCGGCGGTCGGGCTGTATTGCGTCGATCTGAGTGTCGGCCCCGCGTCCTGCTTTGACGATGGTGGACCACAGGAATCCGCGGCGAAGCAGGGAATCAGTGAACTGCATTCCCGCTGCGACGCGGTCGCGATCGTCGGCGTGGGGCTCGAGCGCTGCCAACAGTGGCCCGCCCGGATTGCCGCGCTGGCCCGAGCCGCCGACCCCGACGGTGGTGCGGCGGTGTTC
>DLKD01000099.1 GCA_002477755.1 Gordonia sp. UBA7599 | reverse complement strand
TCAACGCCAACATCGGCAACTCGGCGGTCTCCAGTTCTATCGCCGAAGAGGTCGAGAAGATGGTGTGGGCCACCCGCTGGGGCGCCGACACGATCATGGACCTCTCCACCGGCCGCGACATCCACCAGACCCGCGAATGGATCATGCGCAACTCGCCGGTCCCCGTCGGCACGGTGCCGATCTACCAGGCGTTGGAGAAGGTCAACGGCGACCCGACGAAGCTGACGTGGGAGGTCTACCGCGACACCGTGCTCGAGCAGGCGCAGCAGGGCGTCGACTACATGACGGTGCACGCCGGCGTATTGCTGCGGTACGTGCCGCTGACGGCCAAGCGCGTCACCGGGATCGTGTCGCGCGGTGGGTCGATCATGGCGGCCTGGTGCCTGGCGCACCACGAGGAGTCCTTCCTCTACACACACTTCGACGAGCTGTGCGAGATCTTCGCGCGCTACGACATCACCTTCTCCCTGGGCGACGGTCTGCGGCCCGGGTCGATCGCCGACGCGAATGACGAGGCACAGTTCGCCGAGCTGCACACCCTCGGCGAGCTGACCGCGATTGCGCAACGCCACGGAGTGCAGGTGATGATCGAGGGTCCCGGCCACGTACCGATGCACAAGATCGCCGAGAACGTGCGCTTGGAAGAAGAACTCTGCAACGAGGCGCCCTTCTACACACTCGGCCCCCTGGCCACCGACATCGCGCCCGCCTACGACCACATCACGTCGGCCATCGGCGCGGCGATGATCGCGCAGGCCGGCACGGCGATGCTCTGCTACGTCACCCCCAAGGAACACCTGGGCCTGCCCAACCGCGACGACGTGAAGACCGGCGTGATCACCTACAAGATCGCCGCCCACTCCGCCGACCTCGCCAAGGGCCACCCGCGCGCCCAGGAACGCGACGACGCCTTGAGCAAGGCGCGTTTCGAGTTCCGCTGGACCGACCAGTTCAATCTGGCACTGGACCCCGATACCGCGCGCGAGTTCCACGACGAAACGATGCCCGCCGAGCCGGCCAAAACCGCCCACTTCTGCTCGATGTGCGGCCCCAAGTTCTGCTCGATGCGGATCTCGGCCGACGTGCGCGCATATGCGCAGGAGAACGGGTTGGAGACCGCTGCCGACATCGACGCGAAGATCGCCGCCGAGATGGCGGCGAAGTCCGCAGAGTTCGTCGAACAGGGGAACCAGGTGTATCTGCCGATCATCGAAACGGCCGCGCGGTGAGCGCGCGACCACCGCTGTTGCCGACGGCGCCCGACGGACAGACGCCCGTCCGAGTACTGACCATCGCCGGGTCCGACTCCGGCGGTGGTGCGGGCATCCAGGCCGACATGCGCAGCTTCGCGCTGATGGGCGTGCACGCATGCGTCGCGGTCACCGCGGTGACCGTGCAGAACTCGCGCGGTGTGACCGGTTACCAGGAGATCGACTCGGACATCGTCGCCGACCAGATCCGCGCCGTCGTCACCGACATCGGGATCGGCGCGGCGAAGACCGGGATGCTTGCGAGCAGCGCCATCATCGAGGCCGTCGTTACGACCTGCACCGACCTCGGTATCGGGGGCGACGGCCCGATCCCGCTGGTCGTCGACCCGGTCTGCGCGTCCATGCACGGCGACCCCTTGCTGGCCGCCGAAGCGCTCGACGACCTGCGGGGCAGTTTGATCCCGCGGGCCACCGTGGTCACCCCCAACCTCGACGAGGTGCGCCTCATCACCGGGATCGACGTCGTCGGTGCCCAGACCCAGCGCGCGGCGGCACACGCACTGCTCGATCTGGGGGCGCGGTGGGCACTGGTGAAGGGCGGACACCTAAGGAACAGTGACCATTCGCCCGACCTGCTTCTGTCCGTCGATGACGAGTTGCTCATCGACACCGAACGAATCGACACCGAGCACGACCACGGCGCCGGCGACACCCTCGCCGCAGGCCTCACGGCCGCGCTCGCGCACGGATACTCGGTGCCGCAGGCACTGACCTTCGCCAAGGCTTGGGTGACCCGTTGTTTGGAGGCGGCCTACCCGATCGGCGGCGGGCACGGCCCGGTGAACCCACTGTGGCGGGTGGGCTCGACGTAGTTGGCTGCCTGCAAGCAACGTCCTCAGGCGTTCTCGAACGGATTGATGATCGTCAGGCCCGAGCCCCGGAAATCGTCGGCGTTGCGGGTAGCGATCGCACAGTCGGAGACGTAGCAGATCGCTGCGATCATGGTGTCTTCGACAGAGATGCTGATCCCGGCTGCTTCCCTGTCTGCCCGTAGTTCGGCATATCGTTCTGCCGCTGCAATGTTGAAGTCGAGGATGCGTTGACCTGCACGGGTCACCATCTCTGAAATACCGGCATCCAGACTTTGCCGACGACGTCCGACGGGAAGCCTTCGTACGCCGTAGCGCAACTCTGCGATCGTTATCGTGGTGACCGCAAGTTCGGTCGCATTCTGGGCGAGCCATTCCACGACGAGCGGGCTGGGCTGTCGGCGCAGTGGTTCGGACAGGACGTTCGTGTCGGCGACGATCATCAGTCGAGGTCGACCCGACGCGCAGGGGATCTGTCTGGCGACGGGAAATCACCACGGAACTCGGCGGCACGGTCGAGCCAGCCGGTGATGAAGTCCTGGTCCGCGGAGACCGCTGCTTGCAGGATGTCCCGGGCTTCGGCTTCCATCGACCGGTCATTTCGGGCTGCTCTCGCCTTCAGTGCACGTTTGGTCGACTCGGACAGACTGCGAATAGTCAACGTAGCCATGAGCTTCCTCCTGCTAGCAATGCTAGCAGTCGCGCCCGGGCGAGGAGGCCTGCGCCCAAAAGCGCTTCGGGATGCGCCCGGCGTTGCGAGCAAGGTGTCCGCCAATCACCGCGTGGCGCATAGCGGTCGCCATCTCCTCGGGGTTCTCCGCGCGCGTCACCGCCGTCGCGAGCAGCACCGCGTCGCAGCCCAGCTCCATGGCGAGCGCCGCATCCGATGCCGTGCCGATACCGGCGTCGAGGACGACGGGCACGCTCGCGCGGGCGACGATCAGCTCGATGTTGTGCGGATTGCGGATACCCAACCCGGTCCCGATGGGCGAGCCGAGCGGCATGACCGCCGCCACGCCCGCGTCCTGCAGGCGCAGCGCCAGTACCGGGTCGTCGTTGGTGTAGGCCAGCACGGTGAATCCGTCGTCGACGAGGGCCTGTGCCGCGTCGAGTGTCTCGATCGGATCGGGCAGCAGCGTTTTGTCATCGGCGATCACTTCGAGCTTCACCAGGTCGGTCTGCACTGCCTCGCGGGCCAAGCGCGCGGTCAGTACGGCCTCGGCGGTCGTGTGACAGCCGGCCGTGTTGGGCAGGATCGTGATGCCCAGTCGGCGCAGCAGGTCGAGGACCCCGGTGCCGGTGTCCGCGCTGACGCGGCGCATCGCGACCGTCGTCAGTTCGGTGCCGCTGGCGACGAGTGCGCGCTCGAGGACGGCGAGGTTCGTCGCACCGCCGGTGCCCATGATGAGGCGCGAGCCGAACTCCGACGAGCCAATCCGCAGCGGCCCCAGCTCGGTCGGATCGGCCGGTTCAGCCACCCTGGACCGCCGTGACGATCTCAACGGTGTCGTCGTCGCGCAGGACTGTCGTGTCCCACTTTCCGCAGGGCACGACGAAGCCGTCGACGGCGACGGCGATCCCGCGGTCGGGCAGACCGATGTCGGCGACGAGTCCGGCGACGGTGGTCCCGGCGGCCACGTCGCGGGCATCGCCGTTGACGGTGAGGGCGATCTGGGCTCCGGTGGTCGTCATGCCGTCCAGATTAGCCGCCGAGAAGATCGAGGACCCGCGACGCGGTGACGGGCGCCAGCACGATTCCGTTGCGGCCGTGGCCGGTCGCGACCAGCGTGCGATCGTCGACCCGTTCGATGACCGGAAGACCGTCAGCAGAGCAGGGCCGGACGCCGGCGGCGGCCTCGGCGAAGTCATAGGTGCGCAGGCCGGGCATCACTTCGAAGGCATCGGCCAACAGGTCGGCGACCCCGCCTGCCTGGGGCGCTCGATCGTGACTGGATGCCGGTTCATACTGCGTGGCGCCGACGACGACGCCGTCGGCACGGGGCACCAGGTAGAGATTGCGCCCGTCGACACGGGCACGGATGACGGTGCGCGGCGGCGGGATCGACGTCGGGTTGCCCGCCAGCCGCAGGATCTCGCCCTTCGCGGGCTCGACGGGGACGTCGGGTAGCAGCGCGGGCGTCCCCATCCCCGCGGCGACGAGGACCTGGTCAGCACTCACCTCGGAGACGGCGTCGATCTGCATGCGGTGCCACTGCACCCCGGCATCGGCCAGCGCGTTGCGCAACCCGCGCAGGAGTAGGTGGTTGTCAATCGCACCTTCCCCGCGTGCGAGGTATCCGCCGCGGACACGGGAGCTCAGGGCGTTCTCCCGTGCTCGGGCCTCGCGGGCGGTCAGCGCGGTGAGGCGATCCGCGCCGATCTGTCCAGACCACACGAACCGGGCCAGCTGTGAAAGGTAATCGCCGTCGGCGGCGGTGGTCGCGACGAACAGCGAGTCGGTGGCGGTGACGATCGACGGATCGCCGAGCCGCTGAATCCAACCGGGCCACAGCGCCGTCGACTCGGCCGAGAGGGTCAGCAGCGCTTCCTCGCCGGGGTGGCCCTCGCCGAGGGAACCGAGCATGCCGCCGGCGACGTTGGCCGCGCGGATCGCAGGACCGGCGTCGTAGACGTGTACGTCCCATCCCGCGTCGGCCGCGGCGAGCGCACATATCCGCCCGATCACGCCACCGCCGATCACTGCGAGCGATGGCCGGGACTGGGTCTGGGTCACGGACCAAGGGTAGTCGCTACGGTGGACTCCGTGAATCGTCGCGAACGGCTGGCCTCCGCGTCGCTATACCTGTGCACCGACGCACGCCGCGAGCGCGGCGACCTACTGGATTTCGTCACGGCTGCGCTCGCCGGAGGGGTCGACATCGTGCAGCTGCGCGACAAGGGCTCGGTCGGTGAGCGCGAATTCGGCGCGCTGGAAGCCGGACCCGAACTGGACTTGTTGGCCCAACTCAAAGAACTCACGGTGACGGCGGGCGCACTGCTGGCGGTGAATGATCGCGCCGACATCGCCGTCGCCGCCGACGCCGATGTGCTGCACGTCGGGCAGGACGACCTGCCGGTGGCCACGGCGCGGCGCCTCGTCGGCGACGACGTGCTGCTCGGGCTATCCACGCACGACGCCGAGCAGGCGTCCGCTGCGGCGGCGGACCCGCTGATCGATTACTTCTGCGTCGGTCCATGCTGGTCGACGCCGACGAAACCCGGCCGTCCCGGGACCGGGCTGGAGCTGGTCCGCCATGCGGTCTCACTGACCACCGACCATCCGTGGTTCGCCATCGGCGGCATTGACGCGCAGCGCGTTCCCGAAGTGGTCGCGGCGGGTGCAAGCCGGATCGTCGTCGTGCGCGCACTGACTACTGCAAGTGAACCTGCCCGAGCTGCCACGGCCTTGCGAACGGCCATCGATCAACACGGTGGATTGTGACTACCAGTCGGGTCACAATCGACCGCGCTGATGCCGGGACGCTAGGGTGGACGACGATATGGGCCCCCGGGCCGCTGCGAAGGAGATGACATGACGAACCCGTTCGACGACGAGAACGGCCGCTTCTACGTGCTGGTCAACGATGAGAACCAGCACTCGCTGTGGCCGACGTTCGCCGAGATCCCGGCCGGCTGGACGAAGGTGTTCGGCGAGGACAGCCGCGAGGCGGCGCTGGCCTACGTCGAGGAGAACTGGACCGATCTGCGCCCCAAGAGCCTGATCGAGGCCATGGAGGCCGACGCCCGCGGTTCCGGGGAGTAACCCCGCGCTGACACAGTGCTACCCTGACCGGGTGCGCATCAAGCTCGTAACAAGCCCGTAGCGGGGTCCTCACGACCGACCCCCCGCTGCGGGGTTGTCGTATTCACCCATCGGTCATCTTCTCTACAGACCGAGAGCGCCAATCAGATGCACACCCGCCACTTCTCCCCGTCATTCTTCTCGCGTACCGCTGAACTGCCCCCAGGGATGCGCGAGGAGGCCCACACGATGTCCACCGAAGAATGTGCTGAGCGGTTCGCCGCTATCACCGGCCGGATCCGCCTGGAATCGTGGGCGGCCTCCCCCACCGACGGCGATCGCCTCGACTGCCGCGCGACCATCACCGTCGGCGGTCACGACCACGCCCTGTCCGCCCGCGCCACCGGTCAGCTCGGCGCGCTGAGCGCGATGCTCTACGACCTCGGCGCCGGAGTCGAGATCCACCGCCTCCACCAGCGCCACGACGGCGCCGACGTCATCACCATCCTGCTGTGCGGCAACGACGACCGGCAGTGGTGGGCCGTCGGCACCGGCGCCGACGGTGACGAAGCGAACCGCAACGCGCTCATCGCCGGCGCCAACCTCGTGCCGCACTGAGGCGGGGGTCAGGCCAAGGTGGCCAAGTGCTCGCGCAACTCCGGCCAGCTGCGCGCGAAACCCGGGTGCAGGGGCAGCGAATCGACCTCGTCGGCGGGAACCCACCGCAACTCGGTCGACTCACCATTGGCCACCGTGCCGACCGGCTCGGTCACATCGGCGATCACCGTCGTATAGGTCCACCCGCTCACCGACTCCGCGGTGACCACCGTAAGTCGAACGACCAGGTCGTGATGGCCGATGCCAGCCTCCTCGTCGGCCTCCCGGATTGCCGTGTCGACGACGGTCTCGTGGGAGTCGCGCGCCCCACCGGGCAGGGCCCACGTGCCGCCCTGGTGTGACCAGACGGCGCGGTGCTGCAACAGGATTCCGATCCCACCGTCGGGCAGCGGCGCGCGCAGCAGCAGCCCGGCGGCGCCGTGGACACCCCAATAGCGGGCACCGTCGGGATCAAAGACCCACCCGTCACCGTCTCCGCGCACAGTCGTCCTTCCTCCGTTACATCACACCGTAGGCGACCGAAGGGTGCCGGTCGACATTCAATCGGGGCTGATCGGTCATTGTGCGTGCGTGTCTGCCCCGTCTGCCGCCAACCCCGACTACGCTGGCAGATGCACGTATATCGGCCGGCGACGGGGAGATGATGCGGTGAAATCCGACGCATCACCCGCGCGTTCCAGATTCACCGGCCTAACCGCTCGTTCCACGCCGGGAAGCATCGCCGAGCAGGTCAATAACCGGCTGTCCACCAGCCCCCAACTGCGCCGTGCCCTCACCGACCGCCGCAAGCTCGTTGCCGCCGCAATGAGTGGCCGGCCCCAATCCGGGCTCGCCGCGTGGCGCACCTTCGGGTCGTCGACGCCGGGAAAGCTGTTCCTCATTGCGGCAGCGCTGACGATCGGTTGTCTGGCCACGGGGTTGTACGCCTCGACCACTCTGAACGGCCGCACCCACACGCTGCAGCAGTTGATCAGCCGCGCCGAGCCGATCGCCGAATCGTCGCAAGTCCTGTTCAGCTCGCTCTCGATCGCCGACGCGTCGGCCAATTCCGCCTTCATCTCCGGCGGCCTCGAACCGGCGTCCCTGCGCCAGCGGTACTTGAACGCCATCGCCAGCGCCTCCGCCGCACTCATCACCGCCGCCAACAACCCCGATGAGGCGGGCGGAGCGCTCAGCGCCGACGACGACCCCGTCCACGCCGACCTGGTGTCGCTGACGGTGAACCTGCCGGTCTACACCGGGCTCGTCGAGACTGCCCGTGCCAACAACCGGCTGGGCAACCCCGTCGGATCGGCATACCTCAACGAGGCAAGCGGATTGATGCAGGAGACGCTGCTACCGGCGGCCCAACGCATCTACGAACAACGCGCATCGACTATCGCGCAGCCGCAACGCGTACTGACGCGTCCGCCTTACCTCGTCTACGTGTTGTTGTTCGCGGTGATCGCCGCGCTCATCGCGGCATCCCGCTATCTCGATCGGCGCACCCGGCGCCGGCTGAACGTCGGTGTGGTGATCAGCCTGATTGCGATGAGCGCCGGGACGCTGTGGCTGCTGGTCGTCGGATTGACGTCGGTGGCCGCCACGACCACCGCACGCGTCGACGGCGCCGATCCGCTGCACTCGTTGACCTCAGCCCGTATCAGCCTGCAGCAGGCCCGATCGGCGCAGACGCTGTCGCTGGTCCGCCGCGACCAGACCGCCCTGAACGACAACTTCACCACCTCCACGCGACAGGTCGCCGAAGTCTTGAACTCGCTGTCACAGGAGTACCACTCGGGTAAGCGCAAGACGCTCCCGATCACCGACATCGACGAGGCGCGCGCCGCACTCGTCGAGTGGCAGATCACCGACCGCGAGATCGGCAAGGCCCTCGCCGTCGGCGACTACCTCGGTGCCCGCGCACTCACCGTGGGCAGCGGCCCGACCAGTGCGGCCACCTATTACGCGACGGTCGACAATGCGATCGTCCGGTCGATCACCGAGGCGCGCAACGCCTTCCGCAACAACATCTACACGGCGGGCAAGCTCCTTGCGTTCAGCAGCACCGGCATTCTGGTGCTGGCGCTGCTCGCCGCAATCGCCATTCCGATCGGGTTCTACGACCGTATCCGGGAGTACCGATGACCACCCGAGGTCCGATGACCACCCGTCTCCTCACCGCCTGCACCGTGGTGCTGGTCGCCATCACCGCAACCGGCTGCGTCCGGTTCACCGCACCCGACAGCCCACCGCAGCGGACGACGGCCATCACGCCGACCCCACCCGGGATGATCGTCGCCAAGCCCGGGACGGCACTCCCCCCCGACTCCGAAACCGACAACTGCAACCGACTCGCCAGCCTGCGCCCCATTCCGCTGCCCGAGCCGGGCCAGATGCCACCGCGCACTCCGATGGCCGAGATCTACGCCAATGGCCGCCTCATCGTCGGCGTCGACACCGGCTCCAATCCGTTCAGCTTCCGTGACCCACTGTCGGGGGACCTGCGCGGCTTCGACGTCGACCTGGCCCGCGAGATCAGCCGTGCCATCTTCAACGACCCGAACCGCATCGAGTTCCGGGTCACCCGCTCGGCCGACCGGATCCGCGCACTGCAGACCGGACAGGTCGACCTGGTCGTGAAGACGATGAGCATCACCTGCGAACGACTCAAGTACGTGACCTTCTCATCGCCGTACTACGTTGCGGCCCAACGGATCCTGGCGGTGATCAACTCGAAGATCACCTCGGCGGCCAACCTCAAGGACAAGCGCGTCTGCGTCGCGACCGGCGCGACATCGGCGTTGCGACTGCGCCGGATCGTCCCATCGGCAACGCTGGTGGAAACCGCGACGTGGGCCGACTGCCTGGTGCTGATGCAGCAGTCCGGTGTCGACGCGGTGTCCACCGACGACGCGATTCTCGCGGGACTGGCGGCACAGGACCCGTGGCTGCACCTCGTCGGTCCCAGTCTGGGCGAGGAGTACTACGGCATCGGCATCCGCAAGGACCGCGACGAACTCGTCCGCTTCGTCAACGCGGTGCTGGTCGACCTTGTTGCCACCGGTCGGTGGCGCGCCATCGCCGACGAGTGGCTCTCGGTCGTCGGCGCCCCGATCGCCCTCCCCCGACCCACCTACCGAGGCTGAGCCATGGCGCTGGACTCCGACCCCCACGGCGACGCCGACGACCCAGTCGGCACAGAACCCGCCGGCACCGAACCCACCCAGACACAGGCTGTGCCCTTCAACCCCTTCGACGACGACGAGGACGAAGACGCCGGCACCCAGGCGGTAGCTTTCAACCCCTTCGACGACGATGAGGACGAGGACTCCGGCAGCACACCGTCGGCCGAGTCGGGCGATCTCGAGTCCGCCACGACCGATGCCACCAGCACCGGCGGGCGCGCGGCGATGACCGCCCGCACGACCTTCCCGGTACCCCGAGGGCGAGTCCTGGTCCCCGAGCGCGGCGCACCGCTGGTGCACGACCGCCGCTTCGGCAGCGAACTGGTCGACCTGCCTCCGATCGTCGACACTGAGCCCGAGGACGCGGTGCTCGTGGACCCGCAGATCCCCGAGCGCAAGCGCAAGTGCTGGAACTGCGGCACCCCGCTGGGTCGCGAGTCCGGCCCCCACGCCGGCCCGTTGAGTGGGACGTGCCCCAATTGCGGCGTCCGCTACGCGTTCGTACCGAGCCTGGGGCCGGGCACGATCGTGGCCGATCAGTACGAGATCCTCGGCGCCATCGCCCACGGCGGCATGGGATGGATCTACGTGGCTATCGACCGCAACGTGTCCGACCGTCCCGTCGTCCTCAAGGGGTTGCTCAACTCCGGTGACTCCGCGGCCCAGGCGGTCGCCATGGCAGAGCGACAGTTCCTCGCCTCGGTGAACCACCCCGGCATCGTCAAGATCTACAACTTCGTCGAGCACGTCATTTCCGATGAACGCACCATCGGCTACATCGTCATGGAGTACATCGGCGGCCAGACGCTCAAGCAGTTGACGACGACCAAGGACGCCGAAGGCCGGTCGGTGCCGCGGCTGCTGTCCCCGGAGCAGGCGATGGCCTACGTCTTGGAGGTGCTGCCCGCCGTCGGCTACCTGCACTCGGTGGGCCTGGTCTACAACGACGTGAAGCCCGACAACATCATGGTGAGCGCCTCGGACGTGCGGCTCATCGACATGGGCGCCGTCGCCCCGATCGGCGGGCACGGCCGCCTCTACGGGACGCCGGGGTTCCAGGCGCCGGAGATCGTCGAGACCGGACCGCAGGTCGCCACCGACATCTACAGCATCGGACGCACCCTGGCGGTTCTCACCGTCGATATGCCGATGGAGGGCGGGCAGTACCTGCCAGGCCTTCCCGCCGTCGCGGACGTGCCCCTCTTCGTCGAAAATCCGTCGTTCCACCTGCTGCTGGCCCGCGCCACCGCAGTCGATCCCGGCGAGCGATTCGCCAGCACTGCGGAGATGACGACTCAGCTGCTCAACGTGTTGCGGGAGACCGTCGCCGTACACACCGGTGTCCCGCGGCCCGCCCTCTCGACTGTGTTCACGCCGCCGCGCTCGACCTTCGGCACCGAGTTGCTCCTCGGGCCGGTCGACGCCTTCTTCGATCCCGACGAGACGACCTTCTACGACCCGGCCGATATCGCAGCCGCCCTGCCGGTGCCGTTGCTCGACACCACCGATCCGGCCGCCCGGGTGCTGAGTTCGGCCGCGCTGTCGGCTCCGCGGCAGATCCTGGAATCAATCCGGGCACACCGCGAGGGCACCCGGACCCCGATGCTCGAAAGCGACGAGACGATCCCACACCACTCGTTGGAGATCGACCTGGCCGAAGCCCGCGCGTACCTCGAACTCGACGACGTGGACACGGCATTGGGCGTGCTGGGCGCGGCGACCAAGACCTACGGGCACAACTGGCGGATCGAGTGGTACCTCGGCATCTGCGCATTGCGCAACGACGAGCCGGAACTGGCCTATGAGCGCTTCAACGAGACGCTGGAGGCCATGCCCGGCGAGATCGGTCCGAAGCTCGCGGTCGCCGGAACGGCCGAGCTGATCGGGCGGTGGCTGGCGGCCGGGTCGGGCGACCCGGCATCGGTCGACCCCGAGGTCCGCCGCTGGTACGAGATCGCCCGCCACCACTATCAGGACCTCTGGTACACCGACCACGCCATCATCACCGCCGCCTTCGCCCTGGCCCGCATCCATCTCGCCTATGGGGAGGTCGAGCAGGCGCTCGTCGGGCTCGACGAGGTGCCGTCGACTAGTAGGCACTACAACACGGCGTTGGAGACCGCGGTCCTAGCTCTGGTGCACGGGCGGCCTGCGGCGACGGTGACGCACGCCCAGATCGAGGAGGCGGCCACCCGTCTGGCGGCGATCCCCGACACCGAGCCGCGCAAACCGCGGATCAAACTGATCGTCCTCGGCAGCGCACTGGGCTGGGTGCTGGAGAACCAGCCGACCGAGGAGCTTCCCCCGCTGCTCGGCTACCCGTTCACCGAGTTCGGCTTGCGCAGCGCGACCGAACAGTCCCTGCGCGACCTGGCCCGCGAGACCCGTAACAACCGGTCCCACCGCTTCATGCTCGTCGACCTGGCCAACTACGTCCGGCCCGCAACCTGGTTCTGATCAGGCGACGCCGCTCACGACCACCTTGGCGGCCTGGGCAATGGCGAGTTCCTCGTTCGTGGGGACGACGAGGACCGTGGTGCGCGACGCGTCGGTGGAGATGATGCGCGGTTGCGAACCGCGCACGGCGTTGCGCTCCGCGTCGATCTCGATGCCGAAGCCCTCCAACCGGGCCAGCGAGTCCGCGCGGACGCTCGCCGCGTTCTCCCCTACTCCGGCGGTGAACGAGATGATGTCGGTGGTCCCGAGGTCGATCAGGTACGCGCCGAAGTAGCGGCGCAACCGGTGGATGTAGACGTCGTAGGCCTGTTTGGCGTGTTCGTCTCCGGCGGCGATCATCTCGGTGACCGCCCGGAAATCGTTCTCCCTGCACAGTCCCTTCAGGCCGGACCGCTTGTTGAGCAGGTCGTCGATCTCGTCGACGGAGAGCCCGATGATGCGGTGCAGGTGCAGCACCAGGCCGGGATCGGTGTCACCGCTGCGCGTCCCCATCACGAGGCCCTCGAGCGGCGTCATGCCCATCGTCGTGTCGACGGGGTGCCCATGGCGGATCGCCGACATCGAAGCGCCGTTGCCCAGGTGCGCCACGATCTGGTTCACCTCGTCGTAGGGACGTCCGAGGAACTCCGCGGCGCGATGGGAGACATAGTCGTGGCTGGTGCCGTGGAAGCCGTAGCGGCGCAGCGCGTGCTCTTCGGTCACCTGGCGGTCGATGGCGTAGAGCGCCGCCTCGTCCGGCAGCCCATGGAAGAAGCCGGTGTCGAAGACGGCCACGCCGGGGACGTCGGGCAGCAGGGCGCGCGCTGCCGCGATCCCGACGAGGTTGGCCGGATTGTGCAGCGGGGCCAGCGGGGCCAGACGGAAGATCTCGTCGACGACGTGCTGGTCGATCAGCGTCGGCTGGTAGAACGACCGGCCGCCGTGCACCACACGGTGCCCGACGGCGCACAGGTCCGTTCGCTCCAGATCGATGCCACCGGCCGCGAACAGCTCCAAGGCCTTGCCGATCGCCGCGCGGTGGTCGGGCAGGTGCAGGTCCTCGACGGTCTTGTTGCCACCCTGCTCGTGGGTGATCACCGACACCGGTTCCCCGATGCGCTCGACCAAGCCGTCCGCGGTGACCTCCCCCGAATCCGGTTCCAGGAGTTGGTATTTCAGCGACGACGAGCCGGCGTTGAGGACGAGGACGAGAGGTTTCACGGTGGTCAGTCCTTCGTTTGCGACGCCTGGGCCTGGATCGCGGTGATCGCGACGGTGTTGACGATGTCGGCGACGAGAGCGCCGCGCGACAGGTCGTTGATGGGCTTGTTCAAGCCTTGCAGGACCGGACCGATCGCGATGGCATTGGCGCTGCGCTGCACCGCCTTGTAGGTGTTGTTGCCGGTGTTGAGGTCAGGGAAGATGAGCACCGTCGCCTGCCCGGCCACCGGGGAGTCGGGCATCTTCGTGGCGGCAACACTCGGGTCGACGGCGGCGTCGTACTGGATCGGCCCCTCCACCAAGAGTTCCGGGGCCCGCTCGCGCACCAACGCCGTCGCCTCGCGCACCTTGTCCACCTCAGCACCCGAGCCCGATTCGCCGGTGGAGTAGGACAGCATCGCCACCCGCGGGTCGATGCCGAAAGCAGAGGCCGTCTCGGCCGAGGAAATCGCGATATCGGCGAGCTCGCCTGCGGACGGGTCGGGTACGACGGCGCAGTCGCCGTAGGTCAGAACCCGGTCGGACAGGCACATGAAGAAGACGCTCGAGACGGTGGCGACGCCGGGCTTGGTCTTGATGATCTCGAAAGACGGCCGGATCGTGTGCGCGGTGGTGTGGATCGCGCCAGACACCATGCCGTCGGCCAGGTTCATGTGAACCATCATCGTGCCGAAGTACGACACGTCGCGCATGAGGTCGCGGGCACGGTCCATCGCCACATTCTTATGCTTGCGCAGCTCCGCGTACTCGACGGCGAACTGCTCGGTCAGCTCGGAGTTCAACGGGTCGATGATGTCGACGCCGGGGAGTTCGAGGTCCAGATCGGCCAGCTGCGCCCCGACCTTCTCCGGATCGCCCAGCAGCGTCAGGCGGGCCACGCCCCGAGCAACCAGCTGGGCGGCGGCGCGCAGAATGCGCGGCTCCTCCCCCTCGGGCAGCACGATGTGACGGCGGTCGGCTTTGGCACGGGCGGCCAGCTGGTATTCGAACATCTGCGGGGTGACGACCGGAGGGATCGCCAAGTCCAACTCGGCCATCAGCGCCGGGCCGTCGATGTAGTGCTCCATCAAAGCGAGTGACGCCTCGATCTTGCGCGCCGACTGATTGGCCATCCGGCCGCGCGTGTGCGCGACGATCCGCCCCGTCTCGTACGTGCTCTGCTCGCACATGATGATGGGCAAAGTCGGGTTGAGGCCGCGCACGAGGGCGTCGATCATCGGGTGCGGCTTGAGACCGCCGTTGAGGATCATCCCCGCCAGCCGCGGGAAGCCCTGCGCCACATTGGCGTTGACCAGTGCCAGCAGCACGTCCGAGCGATCGGCCGGTGCGATCACGACCATGCCGTCGGATAGTCGTTCCAGGACGTGCTCGGCGGTCATGCCGCCGACCATCGCGTGCAATGCCTCGCGGTCCAGCAGCTCGGCGTCGCCGCTGTAGAGCTTGCCGTTCAACGCCTGCGCCAACTCGGCCATCGTCGGCGCACTGAGCACCGGGTCCTCCGGCAACACCCAGAACTCCGGACCCAGACCCTCGAGTGCGGTGCGCGTGGCCTCCAGCCGCGCCGGGTCGACGCGGTTGACGACCACCGCCACGGCTGTCGCATAAGCCGCGGAGACCTCGGCCAGGGCGTGCACAGCCAGCCCGCGCACCTCCTCGGGAGTGCGGTCCGACGCGCGCAGCGCCAACACCATCGGGCTCGCCAGGTTGGCCGCGATGCGCGCGTTGTAGGACAGTTCCGACGGGTTGCCGACGTCGGTGTAATCCGAGCCGACGACGAGGACGGTGTCGCACTGCTCCTGCACCGCGTGGAACCGGTCGACGATGACCGACAGCGCGCCCTCGGGGTCCTTGGATACGTCGTCGTAGGTGACGCCGATGCAATCGGCGTAGTCCAGTCCCACCGAGTCGTGGGCCAGGAGCAACTCGAGGATGTAGTCGTCCTTGCCGTCGGGAGTACGGCTGATGGGCCGGAACACGCCGATGCGCCCACCCGTCGCGGAGAGTTGCGCGAGCAACCCCAGAGCGATCGTCGACTTGCCCGTCTCGCCCTCCGCCGACGCTAGGTAGATCGCCGAATGCGATGTCTCGGACACGGACTTTTCGCCAGTGGAGCGCGCGGTCATGCGGACAACACTAGCCCGGCACAGGACCCGTCACGCGCCGGACGAATCAACCCGGCCGCGCGAGCGTGCGAGCGGCTCGGATTGACCCGAACCAGGTCAGGTCGCGGGGACGAGCTCGCGCAGTTTCGGCGCGAGATCGCGGGCGAAATTGTCGAGGAATCTACGCTGGTCGTGTCCGGGTGCATGGAACACGAGGTGGTTGAGGCCGGCGTCGGTGTACTGCTTCACCAGTGCCACCGCCTCGTCGGGGTCGGAGCTGACAATCCAGCGCTTGGCGACCTGTTCGATCGGCAGCTCGTCGGCCAGGCGCTCCATCTCCACCGACGAGTTGACGGAGTGCTTCTGCTCCGGGGTCAGCGAAAGGGGCGCCCAGAAGCGGGTGTTCTCCAGGGCCAGCGCGGGGTCGGGGTCGTAGGAGATCTTGATCTCGATCATGCGGTCGATCTCGGCGAAGTCGCGGCCGACCTTCTCCGCGCCCTCCTTGACGGCGGGGATCAGCTTCTCGGTGTAGAGGTCCATCCCCTTGCCCGACGTGCAGATGAATCCGTCCCCGGCACGGCCGGCGTAGCGCGCGACGACCGGACCGCCGGCAGCCACGTAGACCGGGATCGGCTGCTCGGGCACGTCGTACATGTACGCGCCTTCGGTCTTGTAGTACTCCCCGTCGAAGTCCACCTTGGCTCCGGTCCACAGCTCACGCATCAACGTGATCGACTCGCGCAACCGCGCGAAGCGCTCCTTGAACTCGGGCCACTCGCCGGTGAAGCCGGTGGCGTACTCGTTGAGGGCCTCACCGGTGCCGACGCCGAGCATGATCCGACCGGGGTACAGGCAGCCCATCGTCGCGAAGGCCTGAGCAATCACCGCGGGGTTGTAGCGGAAGGTCGGGGTCAGCACCGAGGTCCCGATCTGCACGCGCGACGTGCGCTCGCCGACCGCGGCCATCCAGGCCAGCGAGAACGGGGCGTGGCCGCCGTTGTGGCGCCAGGGCTGGAAGTGGTCGCTGACCGCGACCGAGTCGAGACCGTGTTCCTCGGCGGCCACCGCGATCTCCACCAGCTCCCGCGGATCGAACTGCTCCGCCGATGCCTTGAACCCGAGCTTCAATCCCTGCGCCACGTTTGCCTCCTGTAGTCGATACCCTCACGCTACCCAAGCAGTTGCTTGGTCGGTAGGGCCGGGTTGCGCCCCCGCTACCGGAACGCGTCGACCCCGGTGAGCGCCTTCCCAATCATCAGCTGGTGCATCTCCGAGGTGCCCTCGTAGGTGAGGACCGACTCGAGATTGTTGGCGTGGCGGATCACCGGGTATTCCAGGGTGATGCCGTTGGCGCCCAGGATGGTGCGGCATTCGCGCGCGATCGCCAGTGCCTCGCGCACGTTGTTCAACTTGCCCAGGCTGATCTGCTCGGGCTTGACGCCCCCCTCGTCCTTGAGGCGGCCCAGGTGCATGGCGAGCAGATGCGAATTGCCCAGCGCGACGGCCATGTCGGCAATCTTGCGCTGGGTCATCTGGTAACCCGAGAGCGGCTTGTCGAAGACCTCACGGCTGCCGGCGTATTCGATCGCCGTCTCCAGGCAGTCGCGGCCCGCACCCACTGCGCCGAACACGATGCCGAAGCGCGCCTCGTTCAGACACGACAGCGGACCGCGCAGCCCTTCGACGCCGGGCAGCATCGCCGACGACGGGAGGCGAACGTCTTCCAGCACGATCTCGCCGGTCACCGAAGCGCGCAACGACAACTTGCGCTTGATCTCCGGCGCACTGAACCCGGGGGTGTCGGTGGGGACGACGAAGCCTCTTATCCCGCGGGAGCCTTCCGCCAGGTCAGTGCGGGCCCACACCACCGCAACGTCGGCGACGGGCGAATTGGTGATCCACATCTTGGCACCGTTCAGGATCCAATCGGAGCCATCTCGCTTCGCGTTGGTCCGCATCCCCGCCGGATTTGACCCGAAGTCGGGCTCGGTGAGTCCGAAGCATCCGATGGCGCGTCCGGCCGACATCTCCGGCAGCCAGCTGTCCTTCTGCTCGTCGCTGCCGAATTTCCAGATCGCGAACATCGCCAGTGATCCCTGCACGGACACGAAGCTGCGCAGCCCGGAGTCGACGGCCTCCATCTCCTGACAGGCCAACCCGTAGGCGGTGGCCGATGCACCCGCGCAGCCATAGCCCTCCAACTGCATGCCGAACAGGCCCAGCGCGCCGAGTTCGACGGCGAGTTCGCGCACCGGCAGCGAGCCGGCGTCGAACCAGTCGGCGATGTTGGGGCGCAAGCGCTTGTTCCCGAAGTCGCGCACGGTGTCGACGATGGCCTTCTCGTCGTCGCGCAGCAGGGTGTCGAAGGCGAACAGTTCGCCGATGGTCTGGGGCACGTCAGCTCGCCTCGCTCTGCGGTCGGTCACCGGAATCGCCGGCGTGGGCCTCACGAATGGCCTCATTGAGGAAGTCGACGACCAGCCGGACCGACTCGGCACCCTCGCGGTGGCGCAGCATGACTGTGAAGGCGTGGATCTGCCACGGATAACTGTGGAGCACCACGCGATTGCCAGCGGCCTCGAGATTCTCGGCGAACTCCAGGGCGTCGGGCTCCAGCATCTCCTGCTCTGCGGTGATCACGATGGTGGGCGGGAA
This sequence comes from Gordonia sp. UBA7599, assembly GCA_002477755.1. Taxonomy (GTDB): domain Bacteria; phylum Actinomycetota; class Actinomycetes; order Mycobacteriales; family Mycobacteriaceae; genus Gordonia. The sequence goes on along the minus strand of DLKD01000099.1, from coordinate 5,264 downwards.
GGCCTCCGGCGAAACGTCGGTGATGCTCACGGCACCGGCGAAAGGAATCGGCCCCCTATCGAGCATCGGCCGGACAACCGCCAACTGGCGGATGGGCAGGTAGGCGTCGTGGCGGCTGGTCCGATCGTCTCGGTCGCCGATGTCGAGGTCGAGCCATGGGGAGAGCATCGCCAATGCGGTGGGCGCCGGTACGTCGTTGACCGAGGCCAGTTCGGCGACCTTGCCGGTCAGATACCCGCCGGCCGAGTCACCGGCGACGACGACGTGACGGTAGCCCCGCTGGCCGAGCAGCTCACGATAGGCCTCGAACGCGTCATGGACCGAAGTGCCGACGCCGACCTCTGGCAGCTGCCGGTAGTCCAAGGCAAAGACCGGCACGCCGAGCCCTTTGGCCAATGATGCGGTGATCGTGCGGTGCGTCCCGGGCCCGCAACTCAAGAAGCCGCCGCCGTGCAGGTAGAGGACCGCGGTGTCCGTCGCGCCACTGGTGGGCGCCTTGGCCATGACGAGTTCAGCCGGTCGGCCGCCCAGCGCGACGCGCTCGATCACCACTGACCGCGGCGGGCGCTGCTTTTCCGCTCCGCGCTCGAGCGCGGCGAGGAGGGCGAAGACCGGCTTGTTGACCGGGCCGAGGGCCAGGACCGGTTTGACGAAGATCCGGGCAAGCATCCAGTGGAGATAGGACAGCACGCTGGGCTGCCGGTGGTGCACGATTGGCATGGTCGTGAACCTACACCGTCGGCCTTCGTCGAACCGCCCGTACGATCGGACTATGGCTCACGACTACGACGCCACCGGATGGCGCGAGGGCGCCTCCGCCTGGGTCGAGAACGAGGCCCTGTTCGACTCGGTGTACACCCCGGTGACCGCGGAGATCGTCGAACGGGCGGGTTTCCGGTCGAACGAGCGGGCCCTCGACGTCGGTTGCGGTTCGGGCACGCTGCTTGCGGCGGGGACCGCGGCAGGTTCGACGATGGTGGGCGTCGACATCGCCCCCGACATGGTCGAGGCGGCCCGCCGCCGCGTCCCCGAGGCCACCGTCCTGCTCGGCGATGCCCAGACCATGGACATCGGCGCGCACGCGCCCGGCGCGCCGTTCGAACGGGTCGTCTCCCGATTCGGAGTCATGTTCTTCAGCGACCCGACAGCGGCCTTCGCCAATGTCCGCAGCGTCACCGCCCCCGGCGCCCACCTGGTGTTCGTCTGTTGGCGCTCGATCGCCGAGAACCCCAGCTTCGGCGGCGCGGGGACCGAGGCGATCACCGCCGCACTGCCCGATCCACCGGCACCCCCGCCGCCCGGCACTCCGGGCCCGATGGCCTTCGCCGACCGCGACTACCTAGCAACAATCCTCACCGATGCGGGCTGGGACAAGGTGGCTGTCGATCCGTTCGACACCGTCTTCGACCACTCGGTGGACGGTAGTGACGGCGTCGAGGAGCGTCTCACGCTGATCCTGGCCACCACGACGGGGCGGCTAGCGCGCGAACAGCTCGACAACACGATCACCACCGAAAAGTGGTCGGACGTGGTGGAGCGCACGCGCGAGCAGATCCAGACTTACGTAGTCGACGGATCGGTGAAGCTGCCCGGCGCCCTGTGGCTGGTCACTGCGAGCAATCAGCACTGACGCGACGCGTGTTTCCTACTCGTCGCAGCTGTTTCCAACACGCTCAGTTGTTGGCAACCGCCTGACCGCGTTGGATCTTTGCGCGGCGCTGTTTGAGATAGTGATCGATCGACACCGCACCGGGGACCGCGAACCCGACGGCCAGTACTGCGACGGCCAGCACCAGGTTGAACTCCCACCCGTTCTGCTGGATCCAGAAGCCGTTGTCGTGGTGGCCGTAGTAGCCGGCGCCGACCATCGTCGCCGCCAGTACGACACCCACGAAGGGCAGCAGCACACCGAGAATCAGCGCGGCGCCGCCGAGCACCTCGGCCCACGCAGCGAAATGGGCGGCGGCGGTCGGGAAGGGGATCTCGAACCCGTTCTTGCCGCCGGGTCCGTCACCGAAGAGGATCGCCGTCTTGTCGATGCCCTTGATGACCAGCTTCTCCCAGCCGTGGGCGAAGAACACGACGCCCAGCGTGAGCCGGAGCAACAACTGCGTGATCGACCGCAGATCGGTCATCGGGCACCCTCCTGAATCGGTCTTTTAGGGCACCCTAACGGCTCGGCGAGCGAAGCGCCTACCCGCCCTCGACGACGACCGCCTCACCGCGGCGCTTGCGCAGGTAGTGGTCGACGGAGAACACCCCGGCATTGGCCCACCCGACGGCCAGCAGCCCAGCGGCAAGTGCGACGGTCAGCTCGTACCCGCCGTCGGCCATCCAGAAGCCGTTGTCCCAATGGCCCCAGTAGGCGGCACCGATCATGGACAGCGCCATCACCGTCCCGAAGACGGGAAGCAGGATGCCCAGGACCAGCGCGCCGCCCCCGATGATCTCCAACCACGTCTGGAAGAACGCGGACACTTTGGGCAGGGGCACGCCCATCGACTTGAATCCGTCCGCGGTCGTGCCCAGCCCGCTGTCGAGCTTCCGCAGGCCCGTCGCGATGAAGATGAGACCCAGGATGATCCGCGCGATCAACAGCGCGGGAGTCCGGAAAAAGGTCATTGCCTGTCCTCTCGTCTCGGCCCGGCCACCTGTCGCGCGCCCGGGCACATCCCACACTGCCAGGTAATCTGACGCACGGCAGTGAATCAGACGCGGTGACAACGCCGTTGCCGACACATCGCCCGCCGACAACCAGGGAGTGCCTGTGACCGCAGTCCGCAGCGCGGCCGTCACCGATACCCGCGGCGCACATGTCTGGAACGCCCTGCGCGTGGCGATGGCGGTCCTCATCGTCGCCGCCGTGGTCGTCCAGTTCGCCCGATCGGTCGACGTGGCGGACTCCTATGGCCGCGACGTCACGACCACCGTCGTGAACTTCTTCAGCTTCTTCACCATCCTGTCGAACCTGTCCGCAGCGGCCGTCCTCGCGTGGGCGGCGATCTGGTGGTTCACCCGGGGTCGCTCGACCGGCACGCCGGGCACCGGCGCGATCGCCGTCGCACTGGCCTGCGTCACCACATACATGGTCGTCACCGGCCTGGTCTACAACACGCTGCTGCGCACGGTCGAACTCCCGCAGGGCAGTGAGCCGGTGTGGTGGTCCAACGAGGTCCTGCACCTCGTCGGCCCGCTGTTCCTGCTGCTCGACCTGCTCGTCGGCCCCCCTCGTCGCCGCATCGGGTGGGCAACGATCGCCACCGTCGTCGGCTTCCCGATCGTCTGGGCGGCCTACACCCTGATCCGCGGCCCGCTGACCACCAATCCGGTGACCAGGCAGTCGTGGTGGTACCCCTACCCCTTCCTGGACCCGCACGGATCCGGCGGATACCCCAGCGTCGCCGCCTACGTCATTGCCATCGCCGTCATCGTCTCGCTGATCGCCTGGGGCGTGGTGTGGGTCGACCGCCGCCGCGCACCAGAGGCCCAGTAGGCCCGCTGGCTACGCCGGTCCAAGGTGGTCGACGATGAGCGCGTTCACCTGCTCGGGCCGTTCCAGGTGCAGGAAGTGCCCTAGACCCTCGAGTCGCTCGACCCGACTGCCCTCCGGGAGTCGCCCGTCGTCGAGTCCGGCGAAGAATTGTGCGCGCATCGCATGGTCGTCGGAGCCGTAGAGCACCTGGACCGGATGGATCGGTGGCGCCATGAACAGCTTGGTCAGTTCGCGGGTGAGGGCCGAACCCGGCCGGGGTCGGACCATCTGCCGGTAGTAACCGACGATGGCCGCGCGGTTGCGCGGCGGCGCCGCCTCGGCCAGGTGCGCGAGGTCCACGGCGGCGTCGTAACCGGGGGCCCACTCCCGCCACAGCAATCCGGTCATCGACGCGAACACGCGCTCGGGCAGCCGTGGCAGCTGGTTGACGACGATGTACCAGCTGTTGCGGGTCTGGGCCACCGCCGTCCACACCTGCCGCGCGAACTCCTGCCGGGTGATCCGGATGCTGGCCAGCGGCGGGATGGCCAGGGCGACATGCGCGTCGAACGGCGAATCGGGCAGTGCGGCCGCGCCATGGGCTGTGAACGCACCCCAGTCGTGCCCGACGAACACCGCGCGGCGGGCGTCGGTGAGTGCGTCGAGCACCCCGACCAGGTCACCGGTCAGCGCGTGAATGTCATAGGCCGCGACCTGCTCCGGGCACGACGAGCGCCCGTAGCCGCGTTGGTCGGGGGCCAGCACGTGGTAGCCGGCTGCGGCCAGCGCCGCGATCTGGTGGCGCCAGCCCAGCGCCAGGTCGGGAAAACCGTGCGCGAGCACCACAGGCGGATCACCGCGCCGGCCGGCCTCGACGACCCGCAGCCGGACCCCATCGCGCGCCACGAATCGTTCGGTGAACCCGGCCACCGCGCCAGCCAAACACATCCCGCCGGAAAACTGCACCAGGTGGGAACCGGCGCGCGTTTATATGGCGGTAGCCTGAAGATTCCCTGAAGTGCACGCGGAAGGACCCGGCCGGCACCCGTCGGCCCACAGCACACGATGAACCACAGAACACGATGAACCGACGCATTGCCATCCGTACGTTGACGGTGCTCCTCGCGCTGATCGGTGCCGGTCTGCTGATCTACTACCTCAGCGACGACACCCGCGGCTACAAGGCGGTCCCGACGTCGGTGGCGACCTCCCAGATCCGCAACGACAACGTCGCCAAGGCCCAGATTGACGACCGCGAACAGCAGCTGCGGCTGGATCTGCGCGGCAGCGCGACCGGCACCGAGGGCTCCGACAAGATCATCACCAAGTACCCCACCGGGTACGGCGCGACGCTGTTCGACGAGCTCAACGCCAGCGGCGCGGAGATCACCACCACCGTCAACGAGGGCAGCGTGTTCGGCACGCTGCTGGTCTATCTGCTGCCGTTGCTGCTGCTCATCGGCCTGTTCGTGATGTTCTCCCGGATCCAGGGCGGCGGCCGGATGGGCTTCGGCTTCGGCAAGTCCCGCGCCAAGCTGCTGAGCAAGGACATGCCCAAGACCACCTTCGCCGACGTTGCCGGCGCGGACGAGGCAGTCGAGGAGCTCTACGAGATCAAGGACTTCCTGCAGAACCCGTCGCGCTATCAGGCACTGGGCGCGAAGATCCCCAAGGGCGTGCTGCTCTACGGCCCGCCCGGTACCGGCAAGACGTTGCTGGCCCGCGCGGTCGCCGGTGAGGCCGGCGTCCCGTTCTTCACCATCTCGGGTTCGGACTTCGTCGAGATGTTCGT
>DLKD01000018.1 GCA_002477755.1 Gordonia sp. UBA7599 | reverse complement strand
GCCACGCGGCCGCGGCGGCGTGCCCGGAGATTGCCGCACGCGCCGAACGCCCGGCTGCAAAGAGATGTGGCACGGTCGGGCCGACCACGATCGGTCCCTCGCCGACATCGACGCCCAGGATCGCGGCATCCCGCAGGGCGTCATCGGTTTCGCCGATGAGCATGATGAGCAGTCCCGCCTGGACGGCAGCCAGCACGTGCAAACCGTGTCGGTTCGCATTCCGGTGCACGAGGTCGAGCACATAAGCGGGATCGATCACAGTGCCGGACAACGGATTCGGGGGACTAGCAGCGATGACGGCAACGCGCGACGTGGCTCCCCAGCCGAGAGCCGCAGCCCGCGAGGTCATCGCGTCGTCGGCGTCGCCGCGCAGGATCGCATCGACGACCAGGCCTTCGAGGCGCGCATCCCAGGCGCCGCGTTGTTCGGCAGCATCGGCATAGATGTGGGCGGCTCGGAAGGCCACCTCTCGGCTGTAGCGCAGCATCGCTTCACGGATCGCGGGGGCCCACTGCTCGCCGACGATGTCGGCTGCCCGTGCCTCGATGACATCGACCACCGAGCGGATCAACTCCAGCGTCTGGCGCAGCGTGATCGAGCGCGTCAACTCGCGAGGTGCGGCCTCGAAAACGGCGGCGCCGGCGGCTTCTGTCGGCGTTTCGCCGCCCAGCCAGTCGACGAAGTTCGCCACGCCGGCGTGCGCCATGAGCGCGACGTAGGAGCGTTCCGAGGCGGTCAGGGCGGCATACCACGCGTGGCGGGACTCAATGTCGGCGACGGCCGCGCGCGTCAGGTCGTCCGTATGCCCTGTCACCCGCTCGCGTTGGGCACGCGACAACTGCGTCGGTCCGCTCACAACTGCACCCTATTTGTGGCAGCACGACAAATCCGTTGTCGTCCCAATCTCGTCCGGGTCGAGCGTCGGTCGGGATTGGCTGGCGCACGCCCTTGGTAGCTCGCCTAACCATCCTCTACAGTTCCCATCGGTTGCTGACTGACAACGTTGTCAACATCGCCCACGGGCGATCGCCGCGGGCCAATGGGAGGGCCGTGCGCGCTGCTGCCGCTCGACACACGCACCAAGGGGAAAGTCAATGAAGACACTGCGTTCGATCCGATCGCACTTCAGCGCCGTAGCCGCCGTCTCTACCGTGGGCGTCGGTGCCCTGATTGCGCCGGCCGCCGCGAGCGTCGGTCCCGCCGGGCTCGCGCCCAGCGTGGCCGTCGGCGAGGAGCCCTACCGCCCGGCCGTTCACTTCACGCCTCGCGAGAACTGGATGAACGACCCCAACGGCCTGGTCTATTACAAGGGGACCTATCACCTCTTCTTCCAGCACAACCCCTCGGGGAACCGCTGGGGCAATATGAGTTGGGGCCACGCCACTTCGCCGGATCTGATCCATTGGAGGCAGCAGCCGCTCGCCATCGCGCAGACCTTCAACGAGGCCGGTGACAGCATCGAGGACATCTTCAGCGGCTCGGTCGTCATCGACAAGACCAACTCCTCCGGGCTCGGCACCAAGACCAATCCGCCGCTGGTGGCGATCTACACCAGCGCCTACACCGACAAGCACCCGACCCTGGCCGGCAAGCAGGCCCAATCTCTGGCCTACAGCCTCGACGCCGGGAAGACCTGGACGAAATACTCGGGCAACCCCGTCCTCAACCGCGACTCGGCGAACTTCCGAGACCCGAAGGTCTTCCGCTACTCCGGCCCGGCCGGCACCTATTGGGTGATGGCGGCCGTCGAGGCGCAGGAGCACCGGGTGCTGCTTTACAAGTCGGCCGATCTGAAGAACTGGACCTATCTGAGCGACTTCGGTCCCGCGAATGCCGTTGGCGGGCAGTGGGAATGCCCGGACTTGTTCCAGCTGGAAGTGCAGGGGACCAAGCAGCGCAAGTGGGTCCTCGTCGTCAACATCAACCCGGGTGCCGTCGCCGGGGGAAGTGGCGGACAGTACTTCGTCGGCGACTTCGACGGCACGACCTTCACCTCGCAGAGCACCGTGACGGCCGACAGTCTGCCCACCGGGACCAATTTCGCCGACTTCAACGACGGGACCTATGGCGATTGGACCGTGGCCAACGAACCGGGCAACTGGAAGGACGGCCCCTGGGGTCAAGCGCCGGCCACCGGAACCCTAGAAGGACAGAACCCGGTGAGCGGCTTCGTCGGACATGGGTTGGTCAACGGATTCCTCGATCGCGACTGGCCGGTAGGAACGCTGCGGTCACCCGATTTCATGGTCGAATCGGACTATGTGAACTTTCTCGTCGGTGGCGGCAAGCACCCGCACGTCGACGGTGCTCAGCTGACCAACGAACCGCCGCCCGGCACGCTGCTGTGGGACGGGTTCGAATTCCCCGACGGCACCACCCTCGCCGACACCGGATGGAGCCTGACCGGTGACTTCGCGACCGACCCGTGGCGCAACCCCTCGACGGCGGGTGGCGACTACTTCATCGGCCGCAAGCGGATCAACACCTGGGAAGGCGGACCGCGCGGCGACGACAACACCGGATCGATGACCTCGCCGGCCTTCGAGATCACCGGCGACTACCTGAGCATGCTGGTCGGCGGTGGCAAGCGCACCGACGGCAGTCTGGAGATCCAGTTGCTCGTCGACGGTGAGGTGGTGCGTTCACTCACCGGGCCCGAGGACGGGGCGCTCAACTGGCGCAACTGGAATGTCAGCGAACTGCGCGGCCGCACCGCGCAATTGCGCGTCTGGGACCAGGCCACGGGTGGCTGGGGGCATCTGACGATGGATCACGTTGTTATGGGCGATGTCCCCGCGACGGTCCGCTCGGACGAGACCGCGGTCAATCTCGTCGTCGATGGCCAGGTCGTGGCATCGGCGACCGGGAGCAACAGTGAATACCTCGATTGGCAGGCCTTCGACCTGCGGCCGTATGCCGGCAAGCAGGCGCACATCGATATCGTCGACAACAACCGCTTCGGCTGGGGGCACATCCTCGCCGACGAGTTCCGTTTCGGGACGGCGCCCGCACCCACGCGTGCCGAGAGCTATGACTGGCTCGACTACGGCCGGGACTACTACGCCGCGGTGTCGTTCAACGACGTCCCCGCGGGCAAGCGGGTCATGATCGGCTGGATGAACAACTGGGACTACGCCAACGAAATCCCGACCTCGCCATGGCGCAGTGCCATGGCGCTGCCGCGCAATGTGTGGCTCGCGCCGACGCCCAAGGGGCCGCGCTTGGTCTCGCGCGTCGTGCAGCAGGCCGGTGGGTTGGATCTGACCGCGCAGGCGTATGCCGCTGCGGCACAGTCGATTTCGGGTGAGACCTTGTTGCCCAAGGCCGCGAGCGTGGCACGCATCGACGCCGTGCTCACGCCCGGGACGGCCACGCGTTTCGGCCTGTCCGTCCATGGCAACGCGGATGGTTCGGAGCGCACCCTCATCGGCTACGACATGGCAACCGGCCGGCTGTATGTCGATCGCACAGCCAGCGGCAAGCTCGACTTTGCGTCCTCCTTCCCTTCCATCGATGATGCCTCGGTGGCGCTGGTGGGCGGCAAGCTGACCCTATCGATCTACCTCGACCGCTCCTCCGTGGAGGTCTTTGCTCAGGGCGGCAAGACGTCGATCACCGACCAGGTCTTCCCATCGGCCGGCAGCGACCGGATCGGCGTCTGGGCCGAGGGTGGCGCCGCCCGCGTGCAAAGCCTGAAGGTCACCCCGCTGGCGCCGGCGATGTTCCCGCGCGGCTGACCTCACCTGGCGCCGTCGCAGCTTTCCAGCCCGATGCCCGAAACCCCTCGTGCGCAAGGGAATACCTTCTCTTGCGCACGAGGGGTTATGGCATCGGGCGAAAAGCTGTCGTCGCCCGGTCCATCCTGCGGCCGCGGGGGTCGGGCGGGGTGCCGGTAGGCACTAGCGCAAGCGGCGACGACGTCAATACCCTTCACGACGCAGGGCCACGTCGCACGGAAGATGATCACGTATGCCAGCCAAAGGCACTCTCGTCCTCGCCGCCACTCTGCTCGCTCTCGGCGGCTGTTCCTCTGGCGCGTCGACTCCCTCGCCCTCAGCGTCTGCTGTGCTCACGCCGGCCTCGTCGCCGGCGGGAAGTTCCGAAACGGCCCCGGCCAGTGCTTCGGCAGCCACCTCAGCCATGACAGGCGGCGGCTCCTCCGCCTCGATTACGCCCCGAGGCGCGGATTCGCCGGAGTGTGCGGCGATGTCCAAGGTCCTCGCCGCGTTGACGACGATCGGCCTGAAGGCCGCGACCGGCAGCGTGACTCAAGCGGATCTAGATGCAGCCTTCGCGCGGGACGTGATCGATGCTGTCCCATCCGACGCATTAGGCCTGCTGGCCGATATGCAAGCGATCAGCGACACGCTGGTCGGCAAGACCCAGGAAGAGGCTAGCGCCCTGTTGGGGGACTGGACGACTCCTTTCGAAAGGTTCACCACGGCCACGATGGCCGTCTGCTCCTGATCCAGACCGGGTGCCGAGCCGCACGGACGCAAGGCTCAGTCAGTGCCGAACTCCATAGCAGCCGCGTCCAGGGCGTCGTCGCCCTCGGGGTCGACGCTCGGGTTGGCGGCGATCTCAGCGGCCCCGCCCGGCTCCAACCGGCCGACGAGCTCGACGTGGCCGACGCCCAACTGGCCCTGAGCGGCATACAGCTCGAGCTTGGCGCGGGAGTCGGCGATATCGAGGTTGCGCATGGTCAACTGACCGATCCGGTCCACGGGGCCGAAGGCGGCATCCTCGACGCGCTCCATCGACAGCTTGTCCGGGTGATAGGAGAAATTCTCGCCGCGGGTGTCGACGATCGTGTAGTCGTCGCCCCGGCGCAGGCGGACGGTGACCTGCCCGGTGATCGCGGACGCGACCCACCGCTGCAAGGACTCGCGAAGCATCAGCGACTGCGGGTCGAGCCACCGGCCTTCATACAGCAAGCGGCCCAGACGCCGGCCCTCGGCGTGGTAGTTGGCCACCGTGTCCTCGTTGTGGACGGCATTGAGCAGGCGCTCATAGGCGATATAGAGCAGGGCCATCCCGGGCGCCTCGTAGATGCCGCGCGACTTCGCCTCGATGATGCGGTTCTCGA
>DLKD01000100.1 GCA_002477755.1 Gordonia sp. UBA7599 | reverse complement strand
ATGCCGCGCTCGGCGAACTCGCCGCGATCTACGTGGCACCGCTGCTGGCCCACGACGCGGCGCACGGCACTGCGCTGGCACCCTCGTTGCGCGTCTACCTCGACGCCCACGGTCAGTGGGAGGCGGCGGCCGCCTCCCTCGGCGTCCACCGCCATACCCTTCGCGCGCGGATCGAGAAGGTGCGGGAACTGTTGGGCGTCGACCTTGATTCCGCACGGGTGCGCGCTGAACTGCTGCTGGCCATGCTCGCCCACCGCAGCCCGCAGCCGGACGCCGTGTGAGGGACACCGCGTCCGGGCGCTACCAGGCGTCGACCGGTCGGCCGCTTCCCGTCGTCGGCCCGGCGGCGGTCAGCACGCGGGCGATCACTGCGCGAGTGTCCGCGGGGTCGACAACGTCGTCGAGTTCGAAGACCTCCGCGGCGTTGAAGGACTTGGACGACTCATGCAGCATCGCGGTGAGCGCACGCACGCGCTGCTCCCGCGCGGCGCGATCGGGAATCGCCTCGAGCTCCTTGCGGGCGGCCAGGCGCACCGCGCCCTCGGGGCCCATCGCGCCGAGCGTCGCGCCCGGCCACGCCATCGTCAACAGCGGCTCGTTCAGGCTGCCGAAGCACATCGCCTGGGCGCCGAGTCCGTATCCGCGGCGCAGGAACACGGCGATCGTCGGCACTGTCAGCGCAGCCCCGGCGATCAGCATGCGGCTGCAGTGGCGCACCAGGGCCCGGGCCTCCTGATCTGGACCGACCATGTAGCCGGGGGTGTCCACCAGCGACACCATCGGCAGGCCGAAGGCATCGCACAACTGCATGAACCGTGCCGCCTTGTCGCTGGCCTCGCCGGTCACGGTGCCGGCCATGTGCATGCTGTTGTTCGCCAGTAGGCCCACCGGCCGTCCCTCGATGCGCGCCAGCGCGGTGATCAGTTCGGGTGCGAACCGCGGGCGCAGCACCGTGACGGAATCCTCGTCGGCGAGGCGCTCGACGACGCGGAGTGTGTCGAACGCGGTCCGGCTGCTCTCGGGGACGGCGTCACGAAGAGGCATCTGCTCGTGCGCCGACCAGCGCTCGACGCGGCCACGGAAATAGCCGAGCAGCCGGCGGGCCGCGGCGGTCGCCGCCTCCTCGTCGTCGACGAGAAGGTCGATGACGCCGTTGGGCTCCTGCACCGATACCGGCCCGACCTCCTCGGGCGCGAAGGTGCCCAGGCCGCCCCCGGCGATCATCGCCGGTCCCGCCATGCCGATCGAAGCCGACCGCGTCGCGACCAGGAAGTCCGAGCATCCGGCGATCACTGCGTTGCCCGCGAAACAGGAGCCGTTGACGATGCTGATCCGCGGCACCTTCCCCGACAGACCCGCCCACAGCGCGAACGACTCGACGTCGAGTGCGCTGACGAGCGGGATGTCGGTGTCACTGGGCCGACCGCCCCCGCCCTCGGCGAAGAACACCACCGGCAACTGGGAGCGCTCGATGACGTCGAGCATCCGATCACTCTTCCGGTGACCGCGCATGCCCTGGGTTCCGGCGAGGACGGTGTAGTCATAGGCGAGCACCGCCGTCGGATGATCGTCGACGGTGCCGATCCCGGCGACGATGCCGTCCGCAGGGGTTCTGGCGATGAGGTCGTCGTGGTCGAGGAGTTGACGCTGAGCCGCGACGGCGTACCGGCCCCATTCGACCCATGACCCGTCGTCGATCAGATCGGCGACGTTCTCGCGGGCGGTGCGACCGCCCCGCTTGTGGCGCTTGACGACCGCGTCTGGTCGGGCCGCGTCCTCGGTGAGTGCTCGGCGGCGTGCAAGTTCGGCGATGTCGGCGCGCACGGGGCCGTCGTCGGCCTCGCCGTCGCCCGCAACATCGTCGCCGGGTACCGACGAATCGACCATGGAGCACCTCCTCCCGGGAATGGCTACAAGCAGGTTACGGGAATCGCCCGATCCGACCGAGTCCGTCGTCACACGACGTTCACATTCGGTGACTGGGCAGAAACATCACCGGGATAGCTTCCCTTCCGTGTACGGCTTCGTACGCGCCTCGTCCGCGGTGCACCGGTCTGGATCTGGACCGAATCGCTTGTGCGCCAGCCTGATCGAAGGAAGTGTCCGTTCATGAAGAAAGACATGCGCAATACATGTCGCGACGGCGTGCCGTCGTCGGGAAGGTCCGGTCGACGCCGAGCCGCGCTGCTCGTGCCGGCGGTGCTCACCGCCGCCGCCTTGGGCCTGTCGGCATGCGGCACGTCGGTCAAGGATGCCAACAGCTCCACCGCCGCGTCGTGCGTCGACACCAGTGGACCGACCATCAAGGTGGGTTCGCTGAACTCGCTGTCGGGGACCATGGCGATCTCCGAGGTCACCGTCCGCAACGCCATCCAGCTCGCCGTCGAGCAGATCAACGCGGCTGGCGGCGTGCTCGGCAAGCAGGTCAAGATCGTCGGTGAGGACGGCGCGTCGGAACCGACGGTCTTCGCCGAGAAGGCCGAGAAACTCATCAGCAGCGACTGCGTCGCCGCGGTGTTCGGCGGCTGGACGTCGTCGAGCCGCAAGGCGATGCTGCCGGTGTTCGAGAAGAAGCACGCGCTGCTGTACTACCCGGTCCAGTACGAGGGCCTCGAGTCGTCGAAGAACATCTTCTACACCGGCGCGACGACCAACCAGCAGATCGTGCCCGCGCTGGACTACCTGAAGGAGAAGGGCGTCAAGTCGCTCTACCTGGTCGGCAGCGACTACGTGTTCCCACAGACCGCCAACCGGATCATCAGGGCGTACGCCGAGGCCAACGGCATCGCCATCAAGGGTGAGGACTACACCCCGCTCGGCTCGACCGACTTCACGACCATCGTGAACAAGGTGCGCACCGCGGACGCCGATGCGGTCTTCAACACGCTGAACGGTGACTCCAACGTCGCCTTCTTCCGCGAGTACAAGAATGTCGGCCTGACCGCCAAAAAGATGCCGGTCATCTCGGTGTCGATTGCCGAGGAAGAGGTCGGCGGCATCGGTGTGCAGAACATCGAGGGTCAGCTCACCGCCTGGAACTACTACCAGACGATCGACACCCCCGTGAACAAGGCGTTCGTCGCCGCCTACAAGGCCAAATTCGGCCAGAACAAGGTGACCTCCGACCCGATGGAAGCCGCCTACACCTCGGTCTACCTGTGGAAGAACACGGTGGAGAAGGCGAAGTCGTTCGGTGTGACAGAGGTGCAGAATGCGGCCGGTGGCGTGAGTTACGAGGCGCCCGAGGGTCTCGTAACGATCGACGGCTCGAACAACCACGTCACCAAGACCGCGCGGATCGGTGAGATCCGCAACGACGGCCTGATCTACACGGTGTGGGATTCGGGCAAGCCGATCGTTCCGGACCCCTACCTCAAGGGCTACGACTGGGCGAAGGGCCTCAGCGGCTAACCGCTATCGGTGCGGTCCGCCTCCGCGCGTCTCTTGCGAGACGACGCGGAGGCGAGCCGACTGATCCCCGTGCCGCGCGCACAGCCCTACTCGCGCAACAGACCTGCCCGCGCAACAGACCTGCCCGCGCAACAGACAAGGAATCGAGACCTGTCGTGGACGTAGTCGTCTCCCAACTCTTCACCGGATTGAGCCTCGGCTCGATCCTGCTGCTCGCCGCACTCGGCCTGGCCCTGACTTTCGGACAGATGGGCGTCATCAACATGGCGCACGGGTCCTTCATCATGGCCGGCTCGTACACCGCCTACTCGGTGCAGGAGTACCTCATCTCCAACACCGGGGTTGCTCTGATCACCTCGCTGATCATCGGATTCCTCGTCGGCGGGCTCATCGGCGTGCTGCTGGAGGTGACCCTCATCCAGCACATGTACCACCGACCACTGGACACGCTGTTGGTCACCTTCGGCGTCGGCCTGATCCTGCAGCAGCTGGCCCGGGACATCTTCGGCGCGCCCGCAGTGCGCGTCCTGACGCCCGAGTGGCTCAGCGGCGGTGTGGAGGTCCTCGGAACCGTCGTGCCCAAGACACGCATCTTCATCTTGGTCCTGGCCATCGTGTGCGTCGTCACCCTGGCGGCGATGATGCGCTACACCGCGATGGGCCGGCGCACGAGGGCGGTCGTGCAGCACCGCGACCTCGCTGAAGCAAGCGGGATCTCCAGCCGCAAGACCGACTTGACGACCTTCTTCATCGGCTCCGGTCTGGCCGGCGTCGCCGGTGTGGCCCTGACTCTCATCGGGTCGACAAGCTCCAACACCGGGACGACCTACCTGATCGACGCCTTCCTCGTCGTCGTGATCGGCGGCCTCGGCAGCATCAAGGGCACGGTCCTGGCGGCTTTCGCCCTGGGCATCCTCAACTCGTTCATCGAATACAGCACCACCGCATCGATCGCCAAGGTAATCATCTTCGCGCTCATCATCGTGGTCCTGCAGATCCGCCCCCAGGGACTGTTCCCCGCGCAGACGAGGAGCCTGGTATGAAGACGTACTTCGAAAACCACTGGAAGGTGTGGGCGGGTTTCGCCGTCGCCGCAATTCTGTTGTTCGGTGTCGCGCCTGCGGTGCTGTCGGATTTCCGCCTCAACCTGTTGGGCAAGTTCCTCTGCTTCGGCATGGTGGCGGTCGGCATCGGTCTGGCCTGGGGCCGCGGCGGCATGCTCACCCTGGGCCAGGGAGTGTTCTTCGGGCTCGGTGCCTACATCATGGCGATGCACCTCAAGATCGCCGACGCCGCGCAGTCCGGTTCGGCGGTACCCGACTTCATGCAGATCGCGGGCAAAACCGAACTGCCCGCGTATTGGAAACCGTTCACCTCGCCACTCGTCACGATTCTGGCCATCCTCATCGTCCCGGCCCTCGTCGCAACCGTCCTCGGCCTGGGCGTCTTCAAGCGCCGGGTGAAGGGCGCCTATTTCGCGATCCTCTCCCAGGCCCTGGCCGCGGCCTTCGCGATTCTTCTGGTCGGCCAACAGACGACCGGTGGCAGTAACGGCCTGAACAACTTCCAAGGATTCTTCGGACTCGCCCTGAGCGACCCGATCAATCAACGGATGCTGTTCTTCATCGCTGCCGGCGCGCTGCTGGTCCTCGTCGCCATCGTGCGGCAGCTGATGTACAGCCGCTACGGCGAGCTGCTCGTCGCGGTCCGCGATCAAGAGGAGCGGGTCCGCTTCCTCGGCTACGACCCGGCAAACGTCAAGGTCGTCGCCTTCGCGGTCGCCGCGCTGTTCGCCGGCATCGCCGGGGCACTGTTCGTGCCGATCGTCGGCATCGTCTCCCCCGCGGACATCGGGGTCGTCCCGTCGATCGCCTTCCTGATCGGCGTGGCCATCGGCGGTCGTTCCACGCTGCTGGGCCCGGTGCTCGGGGCCATCGCCGTGGCCTGGGCCCAGACCAGCCTGTCCGAGCAGTTCCCGTCGGGCTGGACGTATGCGCAAGGCCTGCTGTTCATCGTCGTCGTCGGCTTCTTCCCGGCCGGCTTGGCCGGGATCGTCGCCGCGCTCCGGTCGCGGCGACAGCCGAAGGAATCGGTGCAAACGGCTTCCGAAGCGCCCGAACCCGCACGGATTGGAGCCCCGGAATGACCAAGGACACCACGGTGAGCACCACCGCCCATCTCCTCCCCGACGGGGAGAAGGACCCGAGACTCGGCGGCAACGCCGGCATGTCGAGCGACTACCTGGAGGTGCGCGGGCTCAGCGTCGACTTCGGCGGGTTCAAAGCCGTCCGCGACGTCGACCTCACGCTCTTCCAGGGCGATCTCCGGTTCCTCATCGGGCCCAACGGGGCGGGCAAGACCACCATCATCGATGCCATCACCGGTCTCGTCCCGTCGACCGGGTCGATCCAGAAGTCCGGCGTCGAACTCGTCGGGAAGAAGGTGCACCAGATCGCCCGGTTGGGTGTGGGCCGGACCTTCCAGACCGCCAGCGTTTTCGAAGAACTCACGGTGTTGCAGAACCTCGACATCGCGGCCGGTGCGGGACGGTCGGTCCGCACGATGCTGCGCCGGCGCCCCGCCGAGGTGCCCGCCGCGATCGAGGAGGCGCTGGAAACGACCGGGTTGGCGCACCTGCGCGACAAGCCGGCCGGCGTCCTGGCACACGGGCAGAAACAGTGGCTCGAGATCGGGATGCTCCTGGTGCAGAACGCGTCGGTCCTGCTGCTCGACGAGCCGGTCGCCGGCATGAGCGGCGAAGAACGTGAGCAGACGGGCAACCTGTTGCGCCGCATCGGCGGCGAACGCACCGTCGTCGTGGTCGAGCACGATATGGAGTTCATGCGCAGCTTCGCGACCTCCGTCACGGTGCTGGCCCGCGGCCAGGTACTCGCCGAGGGCACCGTCGAAGAGGTGCAGGCGAACCCGAAGGTGCAGGAGGTCTACCTCGGCACCATGGAGGGTGACGCTCTCGAGGACGGCGCCGACGCGGCGAACACATCGCAGAACCAGGGGGCCTGAGCATGCTCGAACTCATCGACGTCCGCACCGGCTACGGCCGCACCGAGGTCATCCACGGCGTCGACCTGTCCGTGCCGTCGGACGGAGTCGTGGCGATCATGGGCCACAACGGTGCCGGCAAGACAACACTGCTGAAGGCGGCCATCGGGCTTCTCAAGACGTCGAGCGGGACCATCCGGTTCGACGGCGAGGACCTAACCGGCACGCGGCCGAGTGCCCGCGTCCGCCGTGGTCTGGCCTACGTCCCGCAGGGACAGCAGAGCTTCCCGCAGTTGACCACCGCCGAGAATCTCCAGGTGGTCGCTGACGGCCGCAAGCGGGGTAAGGAACTCATCGCAGAGATGCTCGACCTCTTCCCCGCCCTCACCGAGTTGTTGGACCGACCGGCCGGCCTGCTGTCGGGCGGGCAGCGCCAGCAGCTCGCGATCGCGCGGGCACTGATCACCGAGCCGCGGATGCTGATCCTCGACGAACCGACCGAGGGCATCCAGCCGTCGGTCGTCGCCGAGATCGAGAACACGATCACCGAGCTCACCAACCGGGGCGGCCTAGGCGTTCTCCTCGTCGAACAGCACATCGGTTTCGCACTGGCCGCCGCCGCGAAGTACTACGTCCTGGAGAGCGGTCGGGTCACCTCGTCGGGGGCCGGCGGCGCGTCGGCCGAGGCCGATGTGCGGGCCGCGATGGCCATCTGATCGAGAAGACGGGGTGCCACGTAGCATCACGGGCATGCTGGCGGTGACGCGATGACGAAGAGCCTGGTGATCGGAGCGAGCGGATTCCTCGGCGCGCACGTGGTGGCCGAACTGGCCGCACGTGGCGATGACGTCCGCGCCCTCGTCCGGGAGACCAGTGACACCCGCGGCATCGACGGGCTCGACGTCGAGCGGGTCCACGGCGACATCTTCGACCTGGACTCCATCCGTGCGGCCATGGCCGGCTGCGACGTCGTCTACTACTGCGTTGTCGATGCGCGGCCATGGTTGCGCGACCCCACCCCGATGTGGCGGACCAACGTCGAGGGGCTGCGCGGTGTTCTCGATGTCGCCGCCGAGGCCGACCTGCGCAAGTTCGTGTTCACCAGCTCGGTGGTGACCATCGGCATCCCGAAGGCGGGACTGGCCACTGAGGAAATCCGCAACAACTGGGTGCGCAAAGGCGGTGAGTACGCGAAGACCCGTGTGGCGGCCGAGGACATGGTGATGGACTATTGCCACACCCGCGGCCTGCCCGCGGTCGCAATGTGCGTCGCCAACACCTACGGTTCGGGCGACTACCTCCCCACACCGCACGGCGGCATGGTCAAGGCTGCGGTGCGCGGCAAGATGCCGTTCTACCTCGAGGGCGTCGGGGCCGAGGTCGTCGGCATCACCGATGCCGCCGCAGCGATGGTGCTCGCCGGTGAGCGGGGACGCGTCGGCGAGCGCTACATCATCGCCGAGCGGTTCATGTCGCCCAAAGAGATCTTCGACGTCGCGTGCGCGTCGGTGGGTGTCGAGCCGCCGTCGAACGCGGTGTCGCGTGCCAAGCTGACCCGGATGGCGGTGTTGGCGTCGGCGACCGCGCGGCTGCGCGGCAAGGACTCCCCTCTCACGCCGACGTCGGTCCGACTGATGCACGTCATGCCGCCCATGGACCACTCCAAAGCGGTCGCCGAACTCGGCTGGGATCCCGCTCCGACACCGGACTCGATTGTCGAGGCGGCACAGTTCTTCCTCACCAGCCGACGGCGCTCGCAGGACCGGCCGGCCACCGACTAGACGGGCAGATCAGCCGATCCACAAGCTCAGGAAGCGGCGACAGGCGCGCCTTGCGTCTTGCGCAGCGCCACCCACTTCCAGATCGCGAACAGCGCGAATATCACGGCGGCCAAGAACGCGACGGGGCGCGGCCGACCGTCGGTGAGCAGCCCGATCACGACGAAGACGACTGTCGCCATCAAGTCCAACGCCAGGGTGAGCGCAAGCACGGCACGCAGCGGCTGGCGCGAGGTGGTGAACCACAAGTTGATCCCCGAGGCGAGGGCCACGAGACCGAGGACGATGTGCAGCCAGATCGGCATGAACGACCAGACGAACCCGGTGACCACGAGTGCGATACCGGCGATGACGCACACCACCGCGTCGACCTGAAGGGCCAACCGACCGGTGCGAAACCCGCTGCAGCGCCCGGGCTTGTGCGTCGGCAAGGCGATGGTCGTGACGCGGGTGGCGCAGTCGTCGCAGTCGGCACAGCAGGCGACGACGTGGTGGATGGACGGGTCGCGGTGACACGCACACACGCACTCGTCACCGGCAATGACGTCCAGGTTTGCAGCCATGCGCCAAGCGTAGTGCGCCGCTTGGTCGAGAGTTGTTTACTGGACGCGTGTCTTCGATCCTCGAACTCTTCCGACTCGACGGCAAGGTAGCCATTATCACCGGCGCCGGGCGCGGCCTGGGCGCGGCGATCGCCCGCGGCTTCGCTGACGCCGGTGCCGATGTGGTGATCTCCGCCCGCACCGCCGACGACCTCGATTCCGTCGCCGAATCGGTGCGCGCCACCGGACGTCGCGCCGTCACCGTTCCCGCCGACCTGTCCACGGCCGAGCCGAACCTGCTGGTCGACGCGGCGGTGAGCGAGTTCGGACGACTCGACATCCTGGTCAACAACGTCGGCGGCGCCTTCCCCAAACCGTTGATGGAGACCCGCGGCAAAGACCTCGACCGGGCCTTCAACTTCAACGTGACCGTGGCGCACAACATCCTCGTCGCCGCCGTGCCCGAACTGGTGAAGAACGACGCCGGCGGGTCCATCATCAACATCACCTCAGCCGTGGGCCGCCTGCCCGGTCGGGGTTTCGGCATGTACGGCACGGCGAAAGCTGCGCTCGCGCACTACACGCGACTGGCCGCACTCGACCTGAACCCGCGAATCCGAGTCAACGCCATCGCGCCGGGTGCCATCGTCACCTCCGCCCTGGAGGTGGTGGCCGCCGATGACACGATGCGCGGCGCCATCGAGGCGCGAACGCCACTGCAGCGACTCGGCCGGCCCGAGGAGGTCGCCGCGACGGCCCTCTTCCTGGCCTCCGACGCCGGCGCCTACTTGACCGGCAAGATCCTCGAAGTCGACGGGGGCCTCCTCGCCCCCAACTTCGAGATGCCTCTCCCCGACCTGCAATAACTCGGTCGTTTGTTACCTCCAGGCGGTAACAAAACGACCGCCCTGACGCAAACTCCACTATGCTGGAGTAACCAAGCAAATGCTTGGGTAAGAGCGTAGGGATCCTCAACCGATGTCCGATATGACCGATACGGCCGCACCACTCTTCAACCTGTCCACGGTCTTCCAGGGAATCGCCGAAGCCATTCCCGACGTACCCCTGCTTACCTGGCGGGGACGTCACCACACCTACCGCGAAGTCGACGTCCGCGCCGACGGGATTGCCCACTACCTGACCTCCGTCGGGATGGGATGCCAGCGCGAGCGCAGCGAACTGCAGAACCATGAATCCGGACAGGACCACCTGGCCCTCTACCTGCTCAACGGCAACGAATACATCGAGGCGATGATCGGCGCCTACCGCGCCCGCGTCGCGCCCTTCAACTGCAGCTATCGGTATGTCGAAGCCGAGCTCATACACATGCTCACCGACTCCCGCGCCACGGGTATCGTCTACCACGCACGGTTCGCGCCAGTGTTGGCCTCGGTCCGCGATCAGCTCCCGGACCTGCGGGTCCTGATCCAGGTCGCCGACGAGTCCGGCAACGACCTGCTGCCTGGAGCCGTCGACTACGAGTCCATCGTCACCACGCCGGCGCCGGGAGCGCAGCGAGCGGGCCGATTGGATACCGAGCCCGCCACCGGGATGCCCACCCCCTCCGGCGAAGACCTCTACCTGCTCTACACCGGCGGCACGACCGGGATGCCCAAGGGCGTGATGTGGCGCCAGCACGACATCTTCGTCTCGTCGATGGGCGGGCGCCCCTTCGGCAGCGAGACCGCCTACCCGTCGATCGACGCCATCGCCGACGTGGCGCGCGCAGCGGCCGGCAACATCGCCTCGATGCTGCTGGCCCCATTGATCCACGGCGCCGCCCAGTGGGCCCTGTTCAACATCATGACGATGGGCGGGCGGATCATCATGCCCGATACCGTCGACACACTGCGCCCCGACGAGGTGCTGCGCCTGGTCGAAGCCGAGAAGGTTTTCAACCTCCCCGTCGTCGGCGATGCCATGGCACGCCCGCTCATCGACGAGATCGAGCGCGGCGACTACGACCTCTCGTCACTGTCCATGGTCAGCAACGGTGGCGCCAACGTTTCCCACGGCGTGCGCGAACGGTTCCGTGCCGCAATCCCGGGCGTTCTCATCCTCAACGTCTTGGGGTCATCGGAGGGCGGCCTGCAAATGACCGCCGCAGCCGACGCGGACGACGCCCCCACCTTCGCTCCACAATCGGACACCGCGGTGCTCGCCGACGACCTCGACCGTGTGCTCGCGCCCGGGGAGGGCGAGGGGTGGCTGGGCCGCAGCGGATTGGTCCCCCTGGGCTACCTCGGGGACCCGGCAAAGACCGCGCGCACCTTCCCCACCATCGACGGCGTCCGCTGGTCGGTGCCCGGCGACCGCGCTGTCGTCCTCGACGAAGGCCACATCCAGGTCCTCGGCCGCAGTTCCGCGATGATCAACAGCGGCGGCGAGAAGGTCTTCGCCGAAGAAGTCGAACGCGCGGTGCTGACACATCCGGGCGTGGCCGACGTCGTCGTCGTGGGGCGCCCTTCGGAGCGCTGGGGCTCGGAGGTCGTAGCGATCATCGCCCTCGTCGACGGAGCTGATCCCTCCGACGAGGAGCTCGATGCAGCGTGCCGTGAGCACATCGCCGGTTACAAGGTGCCCAAAGAGTTCATCCGGACCTCGGCGCTGAGCCGCTCCCCCGCCGGCAAGATCGATCTGCGATGGGCGAAATCGATCGCCGCCAAGACCGCCTGAGGCCTCAGACACTGAGACTCAGCGCAGTGAGACTCAGGACACTGAGCCTCAGAAAACTGGGACTCAGAGCAGTTCGAGCACCATCGCGGTGGCCATCCCACCACCGGCGCACATGGACACGCATCCGACCGACAGCCCGTTGCGGCGCAGCTCGTTGACCATAGTCACGACCATCCGCGCGCCGGTCGCCGCGATCGGGTGGCCGAGGCTGCACCCACTGCCATTGACGTTGACGATGTCCTCGTCGAGGCCGAGTTTGCGCACCGCCGCGACCGGCACCGAAGCAAAGGCCTCGTTGATCTCAAAGCGCGCCACGTCGCCGAGGCCGACACCGGCGCGGTCGAGCGCCTTGGGGATCGCCACCGACGGCGCCAGGCCCGTCTCGACCGGATCCACGCCCACCGACGCCCACGACCGGATCCGGGCCAGCGGGGTCAGCCCGTTGGCCGCGGCGAACTCGGCGCTCGCGACGCCGACCATTGCCGCCGCGTCGTTGAGGCCGGCCGAGTTTGCCGCGGTCACCGTCGGGGCGTCGAGTTCGGGATGCAGGAACGGCAGGGACGCCATCTTCTCCAGCGATCCCCCGCGTCGTGGGTGCTCGTCGACTTTGAAGAATCCGTCGCCGACCGGCACCGGCACGATCTCGTCGTCGAACCAGCCGTTGTCGATGGAGGCGATCGCCCGCTCGTGCGACCGAAAGGCCCACGCATCGACATCGGCTCGCGTCAGCCCGGCCAGGCGCGCGGTGTTCTCGCCGACGGTCAGCGCCATGTCCAATGGCGGAGCCTCCGAGCACTCCGGGTTGGCCAGCGACAACCACGGCCCCATGGTGCCCTCGGCATCGCGCTTGAGTGTCGCCGGCGCCGTGCTCATGCTCTCGGTCCCACCGGCCAGCACCATGCGGTCCATTCCGGCTTTCACCGATCCGGCGGCGGTCGCAACCGCCGACAGCCCGCCGGCGCACCACCGGTTCTGGGCCAGACCCGGGATGGCCGACAACCCCGCCCGCACGGCGATGTTGCGGGCGATGACACCGCCACCCTGGTAGTTCTCAGCGAGCACGAGGTCGTCGACGGTGTCGGGCGCCAATCCCAGGCGCGCCATCGACGCCTCGAGGACGAGCTGCCCCAATTCGAAGGCGTCAACGCCGATGAGGCTGCCCTTGTAGGCGCGGCCGATCGGCGTGCGGACAGCGGAGACGATGACTGCATCGGTCACGTGGTGCGTTCCTCTCAGAGTTTGAAGCGGCCCGCAAAGGCACGCAGCGGTAGGTCGTTGCTGGTGACGATCCCGGGGGGCGCCGCGACGACGGCCCGGATCGAGTTCAGCGCCGGCAGGCCCGTCACCGTCATCCCGATCGATGCGAAGCTCTCCGGATTCGACAGGTCCACGCCCTTGGCGGGGAAGATCATGTGCTTGTTGTAGACCATCGGATCGCCGGTGATCTGGGTGATGTAGCAGCCGCGGATGTTCCATGCCGGGTCGGTGTGCGGCGTCATCTGCCATTCCAGGTGCGATTCGATCCGCGGCACCCCGTCGACCATCCCCTGGTACTTGATGTAATTGGCGCCGAGCGATCCCTTGGGCATGAAGTACCAGCCCAGATCGACGTCCTTGGTGCACGCGCCCAGTTCGTAGGTGAACTTCACCTCGTCGAGCTGCAGGTCGAAGGCGTCGGCCATGAGGTACACCGAGTCAGCGAAGACGGCCGTGTACTTGTACAGCGAATCCGGGATGGTGGGGTCGTCGATCGGACGTCCGTAGCCGACGGCCTTCCACGTGTCCACCGAGTGGTGGCAGGACACATCGACCGACTCGGTAACGGTGATGTTCTCGATGTCGGCGACATCTGCGGAGTTGGCGATCGCGAGGATCTGGTTGAGTCCCGGGTTCATGCCGGTGCCGTAGAAGGTGGCCCCACCCCGCGCACAGGCGTCGGCGATCACTTCGCTTACCTTGCGGCCCGACGGGTGCGGGTGGTTGGTGTCGCGGTGGTAGCCGGTGATCCAGTCCGCGGTGGTCACGATGTTGATCCCGGCTTCGAGCACCCGCACGTACAGGTCCTCGTCGGGGAAGACGCCGTGGAAGGTGAGTACATCGGGCTTGGCGGCGATGATCTCCTCGACCGTTCCGGTGGCGGTCACACCGACCGGGCCGATTCCGACGATCTCGCCGGCGTCGCGGCCGATCTTGTCGGCGGTGTAGCAGTGCAGGCCCACGAGTTGCAGATCCGGGTGCGCGGTGATGCGCCCGATCATCTCCGAGCCCAGGTTGCCGGTTGCGACCTGGAAGACGCGGATCTTGTCGGCAGAAGTCATGACTGTCCTTTCACGGTGGTCGTGTGGTTCACGATGGTCGAGTGGCTACGGTGTCGGTGCTTTGACAAGCGCCCCGCTGGACGGACGGTCCGGGTCGGTGCCCACGGCGCCACCATTGGGGTAGAACTGCGTCGCCCAGGTGCGCAACGCCGTGAAGCCCTGGAACTCCTTCTGCGAAAGCGCAGGCGGGTCGGAGTAGCGCTGATGCGCCCAGATCTCGATGTCGGCCTCGAACTGCTCGATGATCAACCCGGCCATCGTCTCGCCGTAGTGGGTCATCGGCTCGTCGGCCTCGCCCTCCTTGCGGCCGATCCACACGGTGAACCGGACATCGGAGGTCTCATCGTCGACCGGCGTGACCGCGGGCATGGTGCGGTTGTCGAGCATGCCGAAACTCTTGGTCACCGAGCAGCCGAGCCCGGCGTTGAGGGATTCGACGCGGCTGGAGGTCGACTCCAACGTCGCACCTTCCTCGAACGCGATCGTGAAATCGACGTGCGAGACGGGGCCGGCGAAGTCGTGACGGGTGAACTCGGGCATGAACGGTGTCTTGTGCACGAACTTGAAGTGCGCG
The DNA here is from genome assembly GCA_002477755.1 of Gordonia sp. UBA7599. Taxonomy (GTDB): domain Bacteria; phylum Actinomycetota; class Actinomycetes; order Mycobacteriales; family Mycobacteriaceae; genus Gordonia. The sequence goes on along the minus strand of DLKD01000100.1, from coordinate 1,998 downwards.
AAGTCGACACCGTTCTCCATCACGTACTGCGGGTGAATCGCGAGCCCCGGGCGGAAGAGGGTGGCAGCGGGATAGGGCTGGTAGTAGTCGTCGGCGGTCTTGTCGTCGTCGAAGTCGGCGAACATGTCGGGCACCTCGAAGTACGGCGGGCGCCCGTCGACGTCGAACCAGATCCACACCGCCTCGTTGCGCTCGACAGTCGGATAGCTGCGGATCCGCCGTCCACGGTTGGGGTGCTTCTCATACGGGATGCATACGTTGCGGCCCTGGTTGTTCCACTCCCAGCCATGGAACGGGCAGACGAGGTTCTCCCCCTCGACGTGGCCGCCGTGGCCCAGGTGGGCACCGAGATGCTCGCAGTACGCGTCGAAAACCGACACCTTTCCCGACGCGGAGCGCCACGCGACCATCTCTCGGCTGAAGTACTTCATTGTGTGGACGTCGCCGACGGCGATCTCCGGGCTCCAGGCAACTTGGAACCACCCGGTGGGCTCCATCGACAAGGGCGTGCGTGCCATGGCGACAAGAATACAAGAACCCTCTATGAAAATGCGGTTTTTCCTGCCTACCATGTCCTCATGACCGATGTGGCCCCGAGCCGGCGCGCGAACAAACGGGGCCTGGCCACGCGAGAGAACATGATCACCGCCGCGATCGCGTCGCTGGCCACCGGCGATCCCACCGCGGTCTCGGGCAACCGAATCGCCCGCGACATCGGCGTCACCTGGGGGGCTATCCAGTACCAGTTCGGTGATATCGACGGCCTGTGGGCCGCGGTGCTGCGCCACACCGCCGAGCTGCGAGGCGACCTCCCGGCCAGCGCCGCACCCAACGGCACCCTGCGGGAACGGGTAACCGGCCTTGTCGACACCATGCTCGTCGGCCTGCGCACGCCGGAATCGCTGGCTATTGAAACGCTGCGCGCGGCACTCCCCCGCGACGTCGCCGAGCTGGAACGCGAATTCCCGCTCACCGCGGCTGAGTTCGCCTCCTGGAAGCCGGGATGGGACGACGCGTGCGAACGCGCCTTCGCCGATCTCGACGTCGATCCGGCACGGGTTCGCCAGATGGCCGCACTCATCCCGGCCGCCATGCGCGGCCTCACCTCTGAGCGGATGCTGGGCACCTACGGCAACCTCGACGACGCCCGAACGGGCCTCATCGACGCCCTTGTCGCGCTCTTGAGCATGGATTAGGCAACGGCGCAAATCGGCGTTGGGATAGGTTGCCCCTTATGAAACTGGGTCTGCAACTTGGATATTGGGGCAAGGGCCCCGTCGCAAATCACGGCGAATTGGCGCAAGCGGCCGAAGCCGCCGGATTCGATTCGATCTTCACCGCCGAGGCCTGGGGCTCTGACGCCTACACACCATTGGCCTGGTGGGGCTCGCAGACCTCGCGCGTCAGGCTGGGCACGTCAGTGCTGCAGCTGTCGGCCCGCACACCTACCGCGTGCGCGATGGCCGCGCTGACACTCGACCATCTCTCCGGCGGCCGGCACATCGTCGGCCTGGGCGTATCCGGACCGCAGGTCGTCGAGGGCTGGTACGGCCAGCCCTTCCCCAAACCGCTGGCCCGGACCCGCGAGTACATCGACATCATGCGAAAGGTCTGGGCCCGCGAAGAGCCGGTGACCAACGATGGCCCCCACTACCCACTGCCGCTGACCGGCGAAGGCACGTCGGGGCTCGGAAAGCCCCTCAAGCCGATCGTTCACCCGCTGCGCTCCGACATCCCGATCTTCCTCGGAGCCGAGGGCCCGAAGAACATCGCACTAACCGCCGAGATCGCGGACGGCTGGCTGCCGATCTTCTACACGCCGCGACTGGCCGACATGTACAACTCGTGGCTCGACGAGGGATTTGCCCGGCCGGGTGCGCGACGCAGCCGGGCTGACTTCGAGATCTGCGCCACCGCCCAGATCGTCATCACCGACGACCGTGACGCCGCCATGAGCGCGATCAAGCCGTTCGCCGCGCTCTACATGGGCGGCATGGG
>DLKD01000145.1 GCA_002477755.1 Gordonia sp. UBA7599 | reverse complement strand
GAGATGCACACCAGCGCGTCGGCGGTGTGCGCGTTGACCATGTATTCGACGGAGTCGGCGATGATCTCGCGGCTGGGCAGCGAGTACAGCATGCCGCCGTGGCCCATGGCGATCCCGTCGTCGACGGCGATCGTGTGGAACTCGCGCGGCACGCCACCAGCGGCCGTCACCGCTTCGGCGACGATGTCGCCGACATTCTTGAGGTGCACGTGGCCGGGGACGAACTGGGTGTAGGAGTTGGCGATCGCGACGATCGGCTTGCCGAAATCGTCGTCGGTCATCCCGGTGGCGCGCCACAGGGCGCGGGCGCCGGCGGCCTCCCGGCCGACGGTGGTGGTGCGGGACCGCAAGGCTGGCATGGTGTCCTCGAACTATCGGTGGTGGGTATCAGGGGGATCGGGGCGGGCTGGCGCCGAACCCGGTACTGATCTGAGTTTACGCCCCTGCGCACGGCGTTATTCCCGCGTGTTCGGCGGCCGGACTCAGATGCCCAGCACGGTCTTGGCGATCATGAAATAGATGATGAGCCCGGTCGCGTCGCAGAACGTCGAGATGAACGGCGTGGAGAACACCGCCGGGTCCACCCGGATGGTCTTGGCGAGCAGCGGCATCATGCCGCCGACGGTGGCGGCCATGGTGCACACCGACACGATGGTCAGTCCGATCACGGTGCCGATATCGAGTCCGTACACCAGCGACGCGACGGCGAAGCCGACTGCGCCGAGCGCAGTGCCCATGGTGAGGCCGACGCGAATCTCCTTCCCGGCCACCCGGCCGACGTCGCGCGGGGCGACCTCGCCGGTAGCCAGCGAGCGCGTCACCGTCGTCGCGGCCTGCGAACCGGTGTTGCCGCCGATGCCGGTGAGCAGCGGGATGAACAGGGCCAGCGCGACTTTCTGCTCGAGGGTGCCCTCGAAGATCTCGAGCACGTTGACGGTGAGGATCGCCGAGACGGCGAGCACGAACAACCACACGACACGCGAGCGGGTGATCGTGAAGATCGACGCGTACAGATAGGACTCCCGCAACGGCTCGCGCGCGCCGGCACGGGCCTCGTCCTCGTCGCGCGCGGCATCGACGATCTCGATCGCATCGTCAAGTGTCAGAACGCCGACGAGCCGGTCCTCCCCGTCGACGACCGGCATCGCCGAGATCCCGCGGTCCACGCAACGCCCGGCGGTGGTCTCGGCGTCGTCGTCGGCGTGCGCGTAGATGGGGGTCTTTGCCAACTCGTCGACAGTCGCCGACGGTTCGGCCAGTAGCAGGTCGCGCAGACTCACCACGCCGACCAGGCGTCGAGACCGGTCGAGGACCGGGACGATGTAGATGGAGGACACCTGGTGCCCGCGGGCCCGCACGCGGTCGAGGACCGCCGCGGCGTCGTCGTCGGTGAAGGCGTGGATGAACTCCGGGCTCATACGGCGGCCGAGGGATCCACGCGGGAAGCCGAGCACCACCGCGGTGAGTTCGCGCTCCTGCGGCGAGAGGGTGCGGACCAGACCCTTGGCGACGGACGCGGGCAACTCGTCGAGCAGCTCGGCGCGGTCTTCGGGGTCGAGCGCCTCGAACGCCACCGCCACCTCCGCCGAGCCGAGGAGACCGATCAGGTCGGCCTGCGTGTCGGCGTCGAGGTCGTCGAAGACCTCCAAGGCCAGGCCTTTGCTCAGCAATCGAAACCCGATGGTGCTCAGTTTCGGCGGCAGCTGCTTGAGCAGAGCTGCCGCCTCCGGGGGCGCGAGGTCGTTGAGGAACGCCGAGGCCGGGGCGAGACGGCCGTCGCGGAGATCCTGGTCGAGCGTGCGGTCGGTCGTCTCGGCGGTCATATCGGGCTACTGCTCCTCGTCGCGGAGGGACTCCTCGTACGCGGCGAAGGGATCGGGGACGCGGCCACCGCTGCGCACGGAGATGACCGGCAGGTCCTGGAAGCCGACCGCCGGGAGCGGCACCTTGTCGCCGAGGTTCGTCACCGCGCGGGCGGCCGACCACTTGGGGAACTGCAGGTGGCGCAGATCGGCCCACGCGACGCGGTCGGTGCGGAACGTGCGTACCGCGGTGATCCCGTCGTCGTCGACGACGGTTCGCAGGCGGCGGATCCAGAACACCAGCACGATCGGCGCGAGCAGGAGCCACCAGAGATATGCGATGTTGACCCCGGCGAAGATGAGCGCGATGACGAAGACGCCGATGGCGCTCAGGTGGGCGACGCCGGACAGGCGGATCACCAGCGGCGCGGATGAGCCTTCCGGATCCGGGTGGGTGCGAGAGTCTTCGGTGTCATCTGGGGCGGCCACCCGACCATTGTGCACCGCCCGGTTTGACTAGCCGCACAGCACGGTCTTAGGGTTGTGTCGTGATGAACAACGGGATCCTCGTAGTACTCGGTCGGCGCGTCGCCTGACCGGTCACTTCGTAGACCCCCGTCACGATCGACGCGCCCCTCGCTCAGCCACGGCTGTCGAGGGTTTTTTGTTGCCCACACATACCCAGTAGTAACCGAGAAGGAAGCATCCTCGTGAGCGCTCCGACAGCAGACGCCATCGGCACCGACTCCGCACAGACGTTTGAGACGCTGCGCACCAAGTCGCCGGCCGGTGGGACCTTGCGCACCTCCCACACCTCGACGGTGGCCCCCGAGCGGGTCAGTGGAGCCCAGTCGGTGGTCCGCTCGCTCGAGGAGCTCGGCGTCGACGTGGTCTTCGGCATCCCCGGCGGTGCGATTTTGCCCGCCTACGACCCGCTGCTGGACTCGCAGAAGGTCCGCCACGTCCTGGTCCGCCACGAGCAGGGCGCCGGGCACGCCGCGACCGGGTACGCGCAGATCGCCGGTCGCGCGGGCGTCATGATGGCGACGTCGGGTCCGGGTGCGACGAACCTGGTGACGCCGCTGGCCGACGCCCAGATGGACTCGGTCCCGGTCGTCGCGATCACCGGCCAGGTCGGCCGTGGACTCATCGGTACCGACGCCTTCCAGGAGGCCGACATCTCCGGCATCACCATGCCGATCACCAAGCACAACTTCCTGGTCAGCAACGCCGCCGACATCCCCCGGATCATGGCCGAGGCGTTCTACCTCGCCGAGAGCGGACGGCCCGGCGCGGTCCTCGTCGACATCCCCAAGGACATCCTGCAGGCACAGACCACGTTCTCGTGGCCGCCGCAGATGGACCTGCCCGGCTACCGCCCGACCACCAAGCCGCACGGTAAGCAGGTCCGTGAGGCTGCGCGGATGATCCTGGCGTCGAAGGCCCCCGTCCTCTACGTCGGCGGCGGTGTCATCAAGGCGAACGCGTCGGCGCAGCTCATGGAGCTGGCCGAGCTGACCGGCATCCCTGTCGTCACCACGCTGATGGCGCGGGGCGCCTTCCCGGACAGCCACCGTCAACACGTCGGCATGCCCGGCATGCACGGCGCCGTGTCGGCGGTCGCCGGCCTGCAGCGCAGCGACCTGTTGATCGCCCTGGGCACCCGTTTCGACGACCGCGTCACCGGCCAGCTCGACTCGTTCGCCCCCGGGGCCAAGGTCATCCACGCCGATATCGACCCGGCGGAGATCGGCAAGAACCGTCCCGCCGACGTGCCCATCGTCGGCGACTGCCAGGCCGTCATCGCCGACCTGATCGAGGCGCTGCGCGCCGAGCTCGCGACCGGTGGCGCACTGCCCGACATGACGGCGTGGTGGTCCTACCTCAACGGTCTGCGCGAAACCTTCCCGCTGAGCTACGACCGTCAGTCTGACGGCTCGCTCTCACCGGAGTTCGTCATCGAGGAGCTGGGCAAGGCTGCCGGGCCCGACGCCTGCTACGTCGCCGGCGTCGGCCAGCACCAGATGTGGGCGGCGCAGTTCGTCAAGTACGAGAAGCCGCGCACGTGGTTGAACTCGGGCGGCCTCGGCACGATGGGCTACTCGATCCCGGCGGCGATGGGCGCCAAGATGGCCGACCCCGACCTCGAGGTGTGGGCGGTCGACGGCGACGGCTGCTTCCAGATGACCAACCAGGAACTCGCCACCTGCGCGATCGAGGGCATCCCGATCAAGGTGGCGCTGATCAACAACGGCAACCTCGGCATGGTGCGCCAGTGGCAGACCCTTTTCTACGAGGAGCGCTACTCCAACACCGACCTCGCTACGCACTCGCGCCGCATCCCCGACTTCGTGAAGCTCGCCGAGGCGCTCGGCTGCGTCGCGTGGCGTGTGGAGAAAGAGGAGGACGTCGCTCCGACGATCGCCAAGGCCCGCGAGATCAACGACCGCCCGGTCCTGATCGACTTCATCGTCGGCGCTGACGCGCAGGTGTGGCCGATGGTGGCTGCCGGCACCGGCAACGACGAGATCATGGCGGCGCGCGGCATCCGGCCGCTGTTCGACGACGAAGAGGCGGCCGCTGAACCGGCCGCTATCCACGAGGCGATGGTCCAAGGTGCCGACGCCGACGCGAAGGAGGCGGGCAAGTGACGACGCATACGCTCTCGGTCCTGGTCGAGGACCGGCCCGGCGTGCTCGCCCGCGTGGCGGCGCTGTTCTCGCGGCGCGGGTTCAACATCGCCTCGCTGGCGGTCGGGCCGACCGAGATGAAGGGCCGCTCGCGCATGACGATCATGGTCGAGGTCGACGACTTCCCGCTCGAGCAGGTCACCAAGCAGCTCAACAAGCTGATCAACGTCATCAAGATCGTCGAGCAGGACCCGGCACATTCGGTCAGCCGCGAGCTTGTGATGATTAAGGTGCGCGCCGACGCCTCCCAGCGCGGCGAAGTGCTCGAGGTCGTCAACCTGTTCCGTGCCCGCATCATCGACGTGGCACCGGAGTCGTTGACCGTCGAGGCGACCGGCACCGACGAGAAGCTGGACGCGCTGCTGCGGATGCTCGACCCCTACGGGATCCGTGAGATCGCCCAGTCCGGTGCGGTCACGCTTGGCCGTGGACCGCGGAGCATGTCGAGCAATCGGTAGCCCCCTGCCATCAGCAGCGCTGCGGCGCTGCGAGACAATCGAAGTCAACCAACCGGCCGGCACCGCCGCGCCACATATATGAAGGGAACCACTGTGGCAGTCGAGAAGTTCTACGACGACGACGCAGATCTGTCGATCATCCAGGGCCGCAAGGTCGCCGTCATCGGCTACGGCAGCCAGGGCCACGCCCACTCGCTGTCGCTGCGCGATTCCGGCGTCGACGTCGTGATCGGCCTGCGCGAGGACTCGAAGTCGCGTGAGAAGGCGGAAGAGCAGGGCCTCAAGGTCCTCACCCCGGCCAAGGCCGCCGAGTGGGCCGACGTCATCATGCTGCTGGCGCCGGACACCAGCCAGGCCAAGATCTTCACCGAGGACATCGAACCGAACCTCAACGAGGGCGACGCGCTGTTCTTCGGCCATGGCCTCAACATCCACTTCGGGCTCATCAAGCCGCCTGCCAACGTCACCGTCGGCATGGTCGCACCGAAGGGCCCGGGCCACCTGGTCCGCCGCCAGTTCGTCGACGGCAAGGGTGTCCCGGCGCTCATTGCGGTCCACCAGGACCCGACCGGCCAGGGACAGGCGCTCGCGCTGAGCTACGCCAAGGCCATCGGCGGCACTCGTGCCGGCGTGTTGAAGACCGACTTCAAGGAAGAGACCGAGACCGACCTCTTCGGCGAGCAGGCCGTGCTGTGCGGCGGCACCGAGGAGCTGGTGAAGACCGGCTTCGAGGTTCTCGTCGAGGCCGGGTACGAGCCGGAGATGGCCTACTTCGAGTGCCTGCACGAGCTGAAGCTCATCGTCGACCTCATGTACGAGGGTGGCATCGCGCGCATGAACTACTCGGTGAGCGACACCGCGGAGTTCGGCGGGTACCTCTCGGGCCCGCGCGTCATCGACGCCGACACCAAGAAGCGAATGAAGGAGATCCTGTCCGACATCCAGGACGGCACCTTCGTCAAGCAGCTCGTCGCCAACGTCGAGGGCGGCAACAAGCAGCTCGAGGCGCTGCGCAAGGAGAACGCCGAGCACCCGATCGAGGTCACCGGCCAGAAGCTGCGGGACCTGATGAGCTGGGTCGACCGGCCCATCACCGAGACCGCCTGAGTCTCGCACCAGCCCACCCCCGAATCGACCGGCGCAGCGATGCCCGGTCGATTCGGGGGTCTGTGGTCTCATGGGACCGCACACGAACCCCGCTGAAATCCCGTCCACCCGAGATCTTCGAGTAAGGAGTACCACCGTGACCGAGGTCAACCACGCAATGGTCATCAAAGCCCCGCGCGAAACCGTCTTCGCCTACATCGACAACTACGAGAACGTCCCCGACTACATGTTCGGGGTCAGCCGGTTCGCGCCGACCACCGACGTGGACCATGGCCTGGGATCGGTGTTCGAGACCGTCATCAAGGTCGGCCCCAAGGAGCTCAAGTCGACGGTGAAGTGCGTCGAGTGGGTCGAGAACGAGAAGATCCGACTGGAGTCGGTGTCCGGGATGGGTGCCAACACGTCCTGGCTGTTCGCCGACGGCGACGAGGCCGGCACCACGGTGCTGACCGCGGAGTTCGACTTCAAACTGCCCGGCGGTATCACCGGTAAGGTCCTCGGTGGCATCATCGGTCCGTTCACCGATCAGGCGGTCCGCTACACCGAGTCCAAGACGCGCGCCGCGTGCGAGGGTTAAGAACAGTACGAACAGAACCAAACGAATACGGGAACAAAGGAGTCGTTTCATGAGCCAGGTCGTCAAAGGTGTCATCGCACGTTCGAAGGGCGCCCCGGTGGAGACGGTGAACATCACCATCCCCGATCCCGGTCCCGGTGAGGCCGTCGTGAAGATCGAGACCTGCGGTGTGTGCCACACCGATCTGCACTACCGCGAGGGCGGCATCAACGACGAGTTCCCGTTCCTGCTCGGGCATGAGGCGGCGGGCATCGTCGAGGCGGTCGGTGACGACGTGACCGAGGTGGCGCCGGGCGACTTCGTCATCCTCAACTGGCGCGCGGTGTGCGGGCAGTGTCGGGCGTGTAAGCGCGGCGACCTGCACTACTGCTTCGACTCGAAGAACGCGACGCAGAAGATGACCATCGCCGACGGGGAGGGGGCGGGCACCGAGTTGAGCCCCGCCCTGGGGATCGGTGCCTTCGCTGAGAAGACCCTCGTCGCGGCGGGGCAGTGCACGAAGGTCGACCCACAGGCCCGCGCGGCGGCTGTCGGGCTGCTCGGGTGCGGCGTGATGGCCGGCCTCGGCGCGGCCATCAACACCGGTGGTGCGACGCGCGGCAAGTCGTTGGCCGTCATCGGCTGCGGTGGCGTGGGTGTGGCGGCGATCGCCGGCGGTGCACTGGCCGGTGCGATGCCGATCATCGCCGTCGACATCGACGCCAAGAAGCTGGCCAAGGCCAAGGAACTCGGCGCCACGCACACCGTCGACTCGTCGACCACCGACCCGATCGAGGCGATCGCCGAGATCTGCGACAAGTACTACCCGGGCGCGGAGGGCGCCGACGTCGTCGTCGAGGCGGTGGGCCGACCGGAGACGTGGAAGCAGGCCTTCTACGCTCGCGACCTGGCCGGCACCGTGGTGCTGGTGGGCGTGCCGAACCCGGAGATGACGGTGCCGGAGATCCCGCTGATCGACGTCTTCGGACGCGGCGGCGCGCTCAAGTCGAGCTGGTACGGAGACTGCCTGCCCAACCGGGATTTCCCGATGCTCGTCGACCTGTATCAGAACGGCCGGTTGGACCTGGATGCGTTCGTCACCGAGGAGATCGGTATCGACGACGTCGAGGCCGCTTTCGAGAAGATGCACCACGGCGACGTGCTGCGCTCGGTGGTGGTGATCTAGTGGCCGCCGACGGGGGAGCGGGCGTGCGCGTGGACCATGCGGTCACCTCGGGCACGTTCAGTCTCGACGGCGAAACATTCGACGTCGACAACAACGTGTGGGTGATCGGCGACGACGAGGAGTGCATCGTCCTGGATGCCCCGCATTCGGTCGAGGACATCCTCGACGTCGTCGACGGCCGCAAGGTCAAAGCCATCGTCTGCACCCACGCCCACGACGACCACGTGCGCTACGCACCGGAATTGGCGCAGGCGACCGGGGCGCCGATCTGGTTGCACCCCGACGACGCGCCGCTGTGGGAGCTGACCCACCCCGGCATCGCCTGGGACGCCGACCTGGAGGACGGGCAGGAGATCGAGGTCGGTGGCACCGTGCTCACGGTGATCCACACCCCGGGCCACGCGCCGGGCGGCGTGTGCCTCTACGCGCCGGAGGTGGGCGCCGTGTTCACCGGCGACACCCTCTTCCACGGCGGTCCGGGCGCGACCGGACGGTCGTTCTCCAGCCGCGAGGTGCTCGAGGGGTCGATCCGGGACCGCCTCTACGGGCTGCCCGACGAGACCATCGTGCACACCGGCCACGGAGACGACACCACCATCGGAGCGGAGAAGGCTGCGCTGGGTTAGCGTCACCGACGCTGCGGTGGTTCACCACATGACAACGGCCCGCCGTCGTGAGACGGCGGGCCGTTGTCGTCAGCCTTGAGTTGCGGCTCAGATGAGGCGGAAACCGCCGTAGTTGGTCCGCGCGATGCGCTGCAGGATCGGGCCGATGTTGGTACCGGTCTCCGGTCCGAAGCACGAGGTGAAGTAGTAGGCGTTCACCATGCCCACCAGGCGGGTGCCCAGCGTGACCGGTGCGCCCGAGTCGCCCTCGATGACGCACATCTGCGAGTAGTGGGTCGTCGCATCGGACGCCCAGACCACACCGCAGGTCTTACCGCTGGTACGGCCCGTCTTGCACAGGACCGTCGGGAAGTTCAGCGGGGCGGTGTCGACGCTGCGGATCGTCGTGCCGTGGACGGTGCGGACCGGTGCCACATTGCTGTTGAACTCGATGATCGCCATGTCCAGATCGCTGGTCGAGTAGGTGATCTCGCCGAGCTGGCCGCGGTTCTGCATGGCCTCGGAGTAGACGCGCTGTCCGGGGGTGCCGCAGTGTCCGGCGGTGATGCCGATCAGACGGTTGCCGTGCTTCGACCGGCCGATGGCGGTGAGCGTGCACGCCGCCGCCGACGAGCCGCCCTTGAGGATCAGGATGCTCGAGCCGCCGCCCAGGGGGACCGGCGGTGTGGCCAGCGCTGCGCCCGAACCGACGCCGCCCAGCATGAATGCCGCCAGGACCGCGAAGATCGCAGTCAGCTTCCGAGTCATGGAGTCTCCACTTCGTAGTTGTAGGAGCGAGTATCGCTCTCAGCGCTCCCCCGCGCGGTGCGCAACACGCCCACACTACCGACGATTACTTCGGCGTAACCAGATCCTGCGATCCCGAGACTGTCTTGTGATCGGCGGCGGTAGTGGACCCGGCCACATTCGGTGCACGGGTATTAGTGTCCTCACATCCTATCGGTCCGCCACCGGCCGCCTGCAACCGGGAGTTAGACGGCCACTAAACTCGACGCAGTACCGGGTGCTTTGCGCTCGGATCCCCGAAATCATCGCGATGCCGTCAGGAGACACACGTGAGCGCAGCTGGCCGCCCAGTTGTCCTAATTGCCGACAAGTTGGCCCCTTCGACCGTCGAGGCACTCGGCGACGACGTCGAGGTGCGGTGGGTCGACGGTCCGGACCGCCCGAAGCTGCTTGAGGCCGTCGTCGACGCCGACGCGGTACTGGTGCGCTCGGCGACCACCGTCGACGCCGAGGTGCTCGCCGCAGCACCCAAGCTGAAGATCGTCGGCCGGGCCGGCGTCGGCCTGGACAACGTCGACATCGAGGCCGCCACCGCGCGCGGCGTGATGGTAGTCAACGCGCCGACGTCGAACATCCACTCCGCTGCCGAACATGCCATCGCGCTGCTCATGTCGGTGGCCCGTCAGGTGCCCGCCGCGGACGCGACGCTCAAGGACCACACCTGGAAGCGTTCCTCGTTCAACGGTGTCGAGCTGTTCGACAAGACCGTCGGCGTCGTCGGCCTCGGCCGTATCGGCCAGCTGGCCGCCGCCCGCTTGGCCTCGTTCGAGACCAAGATCATCGCGTACGACCCCTACGTGTCGGCGGCGCGCGCCGCGCAGCTGGGTATCGAGCTGGTAACCCTCGACGAGCTCCTCGAGCGCGCCGACTTCATTACCGTGCACCTGCCGAAGACCCCGGAGACCGCGGGTCTGATCGCCAAGGACCAGCTGGCCAAGACCAAGCCGGGCGTCATCATCGTCAATGCCGCCCGCGGCGGCCTCATCGACGAGCAGGCGCTCGCCGACGCCATCACCTCCGGTCACGTCCGTGGCGCCGGTCTGGACGTGTTCAACACCGAGCCGTGCACCGATTCGCCGTTATTCGAGCTCGACCAGGTCGTCGTGACCCCGCACCTGGGTGCCTCCACCTCCGAGGCGCAGGACCGCGCCGGCACCGACGTCGCCAAGAGTGTGCGCCTGGCGCTGGCCGGCCACTTCGTCCCCGACGCGGTCAATATCACCGGCGGTGCCGTCGACGAGGAGGTCGCGCCCTGGCTGGAGCTGGCCCGCAAGCTCGGCGTCATGGTCGGTGCGATCAGCGCCGCCGTGCCGGCCTCGGTCACCGTCGACGTCCGCGGCGAGCTGGCCGCGCGCAACGTCGACGTCTTGGGCCTCTCGGCGCTGCGCGGCATCTTCTCGGCCACCACCGACGAGCCGGTGACCTTCGTCAACGCGCCCAACGTCGCGGCCACCCGCGGGGTGTCCAGCGAGGTCACGCGTGCGTCGGAGAGCCCGAACCACCGCAGCGTCGTCGACGTGAAGGCTGTTTTCGCCGACGGTTCCTCGCACAACGTCTCCGGCACCTTGTCGGGACCGCGCGAGGTGGAGAAGATCGTCAACATCAACGGCCGCAGCTTCGACCTGCGCGCCGAAGGCCAGAACCTGCTGGTGAGCTACGCCGACAAGCCGGGTTCGCTGGGCAAGATCGCCACCGCTCTGGGTGAGAACGGCATCGACATCCAGGCCGCGGCGCTGTCGCAGGACGCCGAAGGCGAGGGGGCGACGGTGCTGCTGCGCGTCGATCGCGTGCTGCCCGACGACCTGGTCGCCGTCATTGGCGCCTCGGTGGACGCCGGCCTGGTCAAGCAGGTGGACCTGTCATGAAACTGGCCGTCATTCCCGGCGACGGGATCGGCCCCGAGGTGATGGCCGAGGTCCGCAAGGTCATCGCCTGGTTCGGCGCCCATGGCCTGCCCTTCGAGGTCGAGGAGGATCTGGTCGGCGGCTGCGCCTATGACGCGCATGGGGCCGCGATCAGCGACGCGACCATGGAGAGGGCACTGGCCGCCGATGCCGTGCTGCTCGCCGCGGTCGGGGGGCCGAAATGGGACAAGGTGCC
>DLKD01000126.1 GCA_002477755.1 Gordonia sp. UBA7599 | reverse complement strand
GATCCGCCAGGCCATCACGCGCGCCATGGCCGACCAGGCGCGCACCATCCGCATCCCGGTCCACATGGTCGAGGTCATCAACAAGCTCGGGCGCATTCAGCGCGAGCTGCTGCAGGACCTCGGTCGCGAGCCCACTCCCGAGGAACTCGCCAAGGAGATGGACATCACGCCGGAGAAGGTGCTGGAGATCCAGCAGTACGCGCGTGAGCCGATCTCGCTGGACCAGACCATCGGCGACGAGGGTGACAGCCAGCTCGGCGATTTCATCGAAGACTCCGAGGCGATCGTCGCAGTCGACGCGGTCAGCTTCACGCTGCTGCAGGACCAGTTGCAATCGGTCCTCGAGACGCTGTCGGAGCGCGAGGCCGGCGTGGTCCGGCTGCGGTTCGGCCTGACCGACGGCCAGCCGCGCACGCTCGACGAGATCGGCCAGGTTTACGGCGTGACCCGCGAAAGAATCCGCCAGATCGAATCGAAGACGATGAGCAAGCTGCGCCACCCGTCACGGTCACAGGTCTTGCGCGATTACCTGGACTAATCGGCCGAAAACAGGGCCGACCGGCACTGTTTGGACAGAGTGGGATCCGACACACCGGGCCCCGGGAACAATCCACAACCCGAAAACGTCTGACAGAGTGTGAGGAGGCGGATCTCCTCGCCTACTTGTCACGAGGGACGATTGCTCGCCCGGGACGGAGGAACCAATGTCCACCACCGCTACGAGTGCCACGACAATTCTGACCGCTGTCGATCGCTGCGACCGCTGCAGCGCGGCCGCCAAGGTCGTCGCCGTAATGCCGTCGGGCAGCGAACTGCTGTTCTGCCGCCACCACTTCACCGAGCACGAGGCGGGGCTCGTCGAGCTCGGCGCCACGATCATCGAGCCGGCTGCAGAACTGGTCTGACAGCAGGTCCGATCCCCCCTGCGCCACGTGCGCGACCCGAATACCGGCAGCGACGCCGCGAGTCATCGACTCGCGGCGTCGCCGTCGTTAACGGGTCGGGCTCGCGGCCGGAGGTCAGCCACGGCGAGTGGCTCAGCGCCACTCGCGCAGCGCCGCGATGCGCTCGGTCAGCTGTTCGGCCGAAGCCATGGCCGTCGGCGGTCCCCCCAGCCGTTCGCGCAACTCGCGATGGACGGTGCCGTGGGCTTTGCCAGTGCGGTGGTGGTGCAGGGCGACCAGCGAATTGAGTTCCTTGCGCAGCGACAGCAGGGTCGCCGCGGCGGCACCGTTGGTCGCCGCGCCCTCCCGAGGATTCGGGGTACCCACGGCGGCGCGCTTGGTGAGTTGCTCGGCTTGGCGGCGCGACAGGAGCTCGCGCACCTGATCGGCATCGAGCAGGCCGGGCAGGCCCAGGTAATCGGACTCCTCGTCGCTGCCGGCGTAGGTCGCAGTGCCGAACGACGAACCGTCGAAGATGACCTGGTCCAGCTCGGCGTCGGCGTGCAGCGACTGGAATGCCGGCTCGTCCTCCCCCGCCTCGTCTGCGGTGGCGTTCGCGTCGCGCAGCGCCTCGTCGTCGAAGCCCTCTTCCCGATGGGGCTTGCCCAGCACGTGGTCGCGCTGCGCCTCGAGCTGGCTGGCCAACTCCAGCAGGACGGGGACCGACGGCAGGAACACGCTGGCCGTCTCCCCCGGTCGCCGGGACCGCACGAAGCGGCCGATCGCCTGGGCGAAGTAGAGCGGGGTGGCCGCGCTGGTGGCGTAGACGCCGACCGCCAGTCGGGGCACGTCGACTCCCTCCGACACCATGCGCACCGCAACCATCCACATGTCGTCAGATTCGGCGAACGACGCGATGCGCGCCGAGGACCCCGGATCGTCGGAGAGCACGAGCGCGACGCGGGTCCCGGAGATCTCGGTGAGTAGTTCGGCGTAGTCGCGCGCGACTGCCTGATCGGTCGCGATCACCAGCCCACCGGCGTCCTGGACGCCCGAGGCCCGCAGCTGCGACAGCCGGGTGTGTGCGGCGCGCAGTACCGCGGGGATCCAGTCGCCGTGCGGGTCGAGAGCGGTGCGCCAGGCGCGGGCGGTCTGCTCTGCGGACAGCGGCTCACCCAAACGGGCCGTGTATTCCTCACCGGCGCTGGTCCGCCAGCTGGCCTGGCCCGAGTACGCCAGGAACACCACCGGTCGGACGACGCCGTCGGCCAGTGCGTCGGAGTACCCGTAGGCGTGGTCCGCCTTGGACCGGGCACCCCCGCCGGGCTCGGGCTCGTAGGTGACGAACGGGATCGGCGAATCGTCGGACCGAAACGGCGTACCGGTGAGCGAAAGACGCCGTGTCGCGTCGGAGAAGGCCTCGTTGATCGCGTCGCCCCAGGACTTGGCGTCGCCGGCGTGGTGCACCTCGTCGAGGATCACCAGGGTCTTGCGGTTCTCGGTCCGGACCCGGTGGCGCGAGGGATGCGACGCGACCTGCGCATAGGTCACGACTACGCCGTTGTAGTCGGAGCTGGTCGCCCCCGTCGAATTGGAGAAGTTCGAGTCAAGCGCAATCCCCACCCGCGCCGCCGCAGCCGCCCACTGGTGCTTGAGGTGTTCGGTGGGCGCGACGACGGTGATCGCCTCGACCGTCCGATCGGCCAACAGCTCCGCGGCGATACGCAGGCCGAAGGCCGTTTTCCCGGCGCCGGGCGTGGCGACGGCGAGGAAGTCCCGCGGCTTTTCGGTGAGGTACTTGGTGAGCGCGCGGCGCTGCCACGCGCGCAACGGCATGGCTGAAACAGCTTCAGACGTCACGCGCGAATACACTCCTCTAGCGGCCGGACAACCTGTCTGAGTCTACTAGTGGCGCCGCAGCACGGCGCGGCGCACACGGCCCAGCGCGGGGATCGGGAAAGGTGGACCACGCGATGACCGATGACCGTGCTCCCCTTCCCGTCGACGATGACGCCGACGCGGAAACCGAACGCCTCGACGTCGAGACCGCCGACGGGCAGGACGCCGCACCGGCGGCGGACCAGGGCGTCTTTCGCAGGCTTCCCCGCCTCGTGTGGCGCACGATCGTCGCCGCGTGGGACCACGGGATCATCGGGTGGTCGGCCCAAGCCGCGTTCTGGCAGGCACTGTCCTTCGCACCGCTGCTCCTGGGCCTATTGGGCAGCATCGGCTATTTCCTCGGCTGGCTCAACCCGGACCTCGCGACGATCATCCACGACCGCATCCTCGGTTTCGCCGAGCGGACCTTCACCACCGATGTCGTCGCCGATCTGATCGCGCCCACGCTCGACAGCATGCTGAGCCGCGGCCGTGCCGGAGTCACGTCGGTGAGCTTCGTGATCTCGCTGTGGGCCGGCTCGTCGGCGATGTCCTGCTACATCGCCGCGATCACCACCGCCCACCACCAACAGGACGTGCGCAATCCGGTGTGGCAGCGCATCTTCGCGCTGCTCGTCTACATCCTCTTCCTCGCCGGGGCCGTCATCGTGCTGCCGCTGGTCGCGATCGGCCCGACCCTGCTGAACCAGATGGTCCCCCGATCGTGGAGCCCGATGGTTGGGACCGTGATCGATGTCGGCTACTTCCCCTTCGTCGGCCTGGTGCTGGTCTTCATGTTGACGACGCTCTACCACTGGGCACTGCGCCATCCCCTGCCCTGG
Source organism: Gordonia sp. UBA7599 (assembly GCA_002477755.1). GTDB lineage: Bacteria > Actinomycetota > Actinomycetes > Mycobacteriales > Mycobacteriaceae > Gordonia. Next base: position 1,624 of record DLKD01000126.1, on the reverse strand, counting down.
CACCGACTGCTGCCCGGCGCACTGCTCGCGGCGACGGTCTTCTGGATCGCGACGTACGTGCTGCGCCTCTATCTGACGGCACTGGCCCGCAGCGGCTACACCTACGGGGCGCTGGCCACGCCGATCGCATTCCTGCTCTTCGCGTTCTTCCTCGGATTCGCGATCGTCGTGGGCGCCGAGTTCAATGCGACCATCGAGTCGATCTGGCCAGCGTCGCCGAGCCGCGGGGTCCGGGCCCGACACTGGCTCGACGAGCAGCGCGCCGAACTGGCCGAAGGCATCACCGACGGCATCAAGGCCCTGCCGGCCAAGTTCGGCACGGGACCGATCGGCACGCGCCGCAACCGGGAGTGATCAGCCCTTGCGCATCTTGTCGTAGATCTTCTTGCACTTCTCGCACACCGGCGAGCCCGGCTTGGGGGCCGCGGTGACGGGGAAGACCTCGCCGCACAGCGCGACAACGTGATTGCCCATGACGGCGCTCTCGGCGATCTTGTCCTTCTTCACGTAGTGGAAGACCTTGGGGATGTCGGTGCCGTCCTCGGTGGTCTCGTCGACCTCGGGCCGTTCAATCGTCTCGGTAGCCATGGATCCATTGTGACGGCTCGATCAGCGGTCGCCAACCACCCGGGGGTGCATCGACGGCGCTGCGGTGGGACAGTGGAGGTATGCGCACGCACGCCGCCGACGAGGCGTTCCTCATCACCCGGGCCGAGAACAGCCCCGAGGAGCAGCATCGCGCGCGGGTCCGCCGGTATTTGATCCTGATGGGCTTTCGCGTACCGATGTTGATCCTCGCGTGCATCGTCTACGGAGCCACCCACAACGGGCTGCTCGCGCTGGCCGTGGTGGCGGTGTCGATCCCGCTGCCGTGGGTGGCGGTGCTCATCGCCAACGACCGCCCGGCCCGCAAGCGCGGCGAAATCGCCGAGTACCACTACGGCGTCCACGCCGAGCATCCTGCGCCCGCGCTACCCGAACCGGCCACGGTCATCGACTCCGAGGTCGCCGACCCGCGAGCACTGCCCGGCGAATAGAGGTCGCTTCCGGGAGTCGGGTTTGGGCGATTCGATGAGCGCCCAAGGACTCAGGGACTTCTCAGGCCCCAGGGTGTGATCCCGGGAACTATTCCGGTCCCGGGGGGCGTTGAGGAAGGTGAATGCACTCCACACCACCCCAGGAGGCCACATGTCGACGAAAACCGCTGTCCGCCCGGCTCTGACCGAATCCGATCTCGACGCGCAATCACCGTCGGCCGACTTGGTCCGCGTGTATCTCAACGGGATCGGGCGCACCGCGCTGCTCAATGCCGAGGAAGAAGTCGAACTGGCCAAGCAGATCGAAGCCGGCCTGTATGCCAACCACCTGCTGCAGACCCGTAAGCGCCTCGGCCCCGCGCGCAAGCGCGATCTGGCGCAGATCGTGCGCGAAGGCGAACAGGCCCGCGCCCACCTCCTCGAGGCGAACCTGCGCCTGGTCGTGTCGCTGGCCAAGCGCTACACCGGCCGCGGAATGCCGCTGCTCGACTTGATCCAAGAGGGCAACCTCGGCCTGATCCGTGCGATGGAGAAGTTCGACTACGCCAAGGGCTTCAAATTCTCGACGTACGCGACGTGGTGGATCC
>DLKD01000121.1:15301-62163 GCA_002477755.1 Gordonia sp. UBA7599 | reverse complement strand
GATGAGAATGTGAGCGTCGGCTGCCTCAAACCGTTGGAGGCGCTTTACGGTGAGCACGAGTTTCGGCACGCCTACAAGGAGGGGCTTGGAGGCACAAAGGATGTGCCGTTGCTCGGGATGCTCAGCCAGCAAGGCTATGACGCGATCATCACAAAAGACCGGACCCAACTGCGAGACGACGAAGAACGCCGCGCGATCTTCGACGCGGGGTTGCATTGGATTGGATACGCCGCCAAAGGCGTCAAAGGATTGCGCGGCCTCGCCACTGAGACGGCTACGTTGACCGTCGGACTGGTCTACGTTCTAGCCGATCTGCGACCCGAGCCGCACGTCTACAAACTGAAAGGTGTCGGCATCCAGCCTGCCCAACACGTCGCGGTCAGCCCAGTGGGGCTACCTGGTTGGGGAAGGCCCCGCAGGCACGGCCTAGGACTCGCTTGAGCCGGAGCTGATCCCCAGTGACGGCGGTGACAATGTGCCGGGACGTTCTCGGCGAACTCCGGCGCGGTCAAGTCAGTGCCGACCAGCCGGACGCAGGTCGCCTGTCAGCTTCAACAGGGTTCGGACCCGCTGAATCGAATACCCGGACTGCACCGAGATTTCACGGATGCTCGACCCGCCGTCGTACTGCTCCCGCAGCATCTTCGCGACAAGCTGACGTTCTTCACCGGTAAGCCGTGCGTGTGGGGCAACACGCGGCACATCGAACGCACCGCCGCCGTACCCACGGTGCACCTGACCGCGCGGTGCCACTTCGTCGTCGGACTCGTCTCCCCAGCCGGTCCAGCCCTTGCGTGGGTGCCGGGCAAACATCTCCAAGTAGGGGCCGGGAGAGCACGACTCAATCAGGGGGTACTGCTCATCGGGCTTACGGCTGTGCTCACGCTTACGGGTTTCGAGCATGTTCACCTGGCTGCGGGCCGGGGCTAGCGTTCGCATCGAGCCGCGCACACCGAACAGGATCAGCTCTGACACGTTGCGGAAGTAGAAGCCGACGCCGCGACCGTCCGGCCCACCGTCTTTGCGCCGCTTGGCCCAGACGATATTGGACACGTAGCGGAAGCCCCACGCCTCCATCACGGCCAGCCCTTCCGGTAGTAGCGCGTTGGGAACCCAGAGGTACAGGTGTGCGTCCTTTGCTGCGGCGTCGGCCACCGGGAGCGCCTTGATCGCTTCGAGGTCCATCGTGGAGTAGCGGTCTAGTCGCCGGTGCTCCGGTGCGACCTTCCCGGTGCGGTTGGAGAAGCGCCACGGCGGGTCCGCGAGGATCGTCTTGAAACCGCCGTCGATCTCGGGCAACTCGGGCGCAGGATTCTCGGGGCGAAGCGGGGTTGTGGTCATGGCGGCAACCGTACCAAGTAGATCTGACAAGAGATCTACTTCGAGCGCGGACACGCCGACAAGTGTGATTGACGACTCGCGGCCAGTCTTGCCGCACAGCACGTCCCCTTCGTGATGGCATTAGCGGGTGCAACAACTGACTGAATCCTGGAAGACCGTGTTTCCCTCCTCCATCACGGAGCGCTACCTGGTTGCTGAGACACGCAATGCGGCGGCTGTCATGCAGATGTCGACGCCGGATGGTTTCGCCGATCTCGTCAACGTGCTTGAAAACTTCTCGCTCGACTTCGACATGCTCGTCCGACCCGGCGGCAACAAGTCGAAGGTTGCAAAAGACCTCGATGAGTCATTCCGAGTGCTCGGCTGGCGCGAGACGAAGTTTCAACAAGAGGTGACCAATCACCTCACGATCTACCCGTGGAAACTCGCCACTCCCAAGGAGAAGGTTCGCAGCGTGTCGACTGCACCGGTCATGACCGGTGGGCACAAGGTCGACAACGTAAAAGACGGTGCCGTCGTCGATGTGGAATGGAACCCCAAGGACGGCAACCTGGACCGAGACTTCGGGAACTACACCACCCTCCATGACACCGGCTTGATCGACGTAGGGGTATTCGTAACCCGCAGCCAGACGTTGCGACCCCTCGCAGTCAATCTGATCGCACAAGCCAAGGCGGTCGCCGTTCCTCCCACCTACGACGAATGGGCGAGACGAATCAGGAAAACTCCGAACGATCCGTTCAGCACTTCGACCACATCGAACTTCGAGAAGCTGCTTCCACGCATGGAACGCGGCGACGGTCGCGGGTGTCCGATCCTGGCCATCGCATTCTCCGCGAAGTGTTACGTCCCGCCGACGCTCTCTATCCCCGATGAGGTTCTTCGAGTCGCCGCACTACGCGAGAACGTGGTGAAGAGGTAACCAGGGGACGTGCCACCCGCCCCCTGGCCCATGACACTCACTCCGGAGCACCATCGAGGCCATGACCCATGTTCACATCTACAGAAGTGACACTCCGGCTGTGGCCGGGGTTCAACGCCGCGCTTTGCCTGGTCGCTTGGTGTCACTTCTTGGTGTCACCGCAGCCGTGTCAGTTCTCAGTCCCGAGGTGACACCATGAGCGGCCAGATAGCGGCCTACTGCCGCGTGTCCACTGCCGCACAGTCAACGGACCAACAGCAGGATCAGATCGCGGCGACCGGGATCAGCCCCGACCGCTGGTTCATTGAGACGGCCTCGGGGTCGGTCGGCACGGTCCGCCCCGAATGGGAGGAGTGCGTCGGCTGGCTGCGAAACGGCGACACCCTCATTGTCGCGGCACTCGACCGGCTGGGCCGAAGCGTGCGAGAAGTCTCCGCCGCCGTGTCCACGCTTCACGAGCGCGGCGTGACGATCCGGGCGCTGCGGGAGGGCGTGGACACCAGCACCTCGGCGGGGCGGATGCTCACCTCGGTCATGGCAGCGGTGGCCGAGTTGGAGCTGGAACTCGGCAAGGAGCGACGCGCGGCCAGTCGCGCCGCGCGCGTCGCACGTGGACTGCCCGCGACGCGACCTCGGCGTCTCGACGCAGCCGCCGAGTCGCGGTTGGTGCGTCTTTACGAGTCCGGTGAACCGGTCAGCGAACTCGTCGCGATGTTTGGTGTCTCGCGCTCAACCGTGATGAGAACCCTCCGCCGCCACCGCCAGGCGGCGTGATCTGCCTGTTTCTTGTCCCCCGGCTGCGGACCAGCGTGCGGACGTGCATGAGGAGGGGCAAGAGGAACCATCAGAGGGGAGGCTAGAGGGAGGGTTAGAGGATTGGGCTGGATGGAACCCGACCTCGGACACACTCTGTAAAGCCCGAGGTTAAGGGGCCATTAGGCGGATATGCCTCGGTGCCGTGGACGGGAAAAGTCAAGCACAGCCAGAGGATCACGCTGAGGGCATGTGCAGAGGGGTTCATGCGGACACCAATTGAGGCTCATCGGCCACCTCTGCCGCAGCCGTCTTGATCCTCCGAACCGCCGCTTCACTGATCCCTGTTGCTGCACCAACAGCGCGGCCAGACTCACCGCCGCTGAGCCGTGCAAGCACCTGAGCCACCACATCTGCGTCGGCGGCGGTGCGACCCGACGCGACGACCTGCTGGGCCAGACGGCGCACCGCTGCGTCGTCCACCGGGAGCGGGGTCAGGTGCGACGACGCACCGGGGGCGCGGCGCGGCGCGGGTTGGGCGCGACGTGGTTGGGGCTTCGGCTTCGGGTGCGCCGGGGGTGCCATGTCGCGGGGTGCCATGTCGCGGGTGGCTTCGGGTTCCACCGCGACCTCGGTGCTCGGTGCAGGGTCCGGCGCGACTGTTGGTGCGGTGTCGACCTCGACCTCGCCGCCGTGCGCCGAGGCGGGGTCAGGAACGGTGACTGACTGGCGCATTGCGGCCCTGTCGACCGCGACTACCGCAGCAGTCCCCACGACCACTGGCACATCGACAATGACTGGTGCCAGCCACGCCAGCGCCGGTGCCCATCCCGCCGCGAGGGCCAGCTCGCGAAGGGCAACAAACGAGACGGCACCAGCGGCCACGGCCAGCGCGGCGACGGCGGTGGTCGCCACCCGGTACAGCCGCCCGCTGAGACCAGCCTCGACCAGGTGCCCCATCCCATGAATCAGGAGGGCGAGCAGGATCGGCGGCAAGACCCCGAGCACGATCTTCACACCGACTTGCCCCGCGACGCCGGGCAGCGCGTGGACCGCATTACCGGCCACCGACAGCGCGAGGCTCATCCAGATGAGCCGGATGAAGTACCGGCGGGCCGCTGCGGATTGTGGGGTGTTCATCTTGGTTCCTTGGTTCATGGTCGGGAGGGGGACGTGCCGGGGGCCGGCTCGGGTGGTGGAGGGGTCAATGGGGAACCCCGGCCCCGTGTTGCTTGGGCCGGGGTTCGGGGGTCAGGCGGGAATAGTGCCGAGGGGCAAATCCGCCGCCAGGATCACTTGCTTCTCATCCCAGTTGAGTTGGCCGTCGATCAGCGGCACCCGCAGCTCGGCGACCAAGCGGCCCTCGGCATCCCGCACGTTGTCGCGGGCCGGGACCGGGAAACTAATCATCTTCATTTCGTTCCTTTCTTTGTGGCCGGGGCACTGTGCCCCGGGCCGAAGTTGTTGGGGGTTAGCGGCGGCTGTCGCGGTAGGCGCGGAGGTCGGCGACCTGGAATCGGCGGTGCCGCCCGACGGTGTGGCTGGGCAGCACCCCGCGCCGGGCCAACGTGCCCACCCACCGCTGGGAGAGTTGGAGATAGACCGCTGCCTGGCCCGAGGTGAGGGCGAGGTCGGCCAAGTCGTTGTCGGGTGCGCTCATCGGGGGTTGCTCGCGGTTCGGAACCGGGCGTGGGGGTCACCGACCGGGGCGGGCTTGTCGACATCACCGGCCAAATCTGCGGCAGTCAGTCGGGGGATGCTGCTGTAGCCCGCACCGCCCTTCTCGACACTGTTGCTCATGTCGAGGCCGAGGTCGACGGCTCGCACTGCTGCCGCGCCGTCCTCGTCGTGTTGCTTGATCTCAGCGGTGGCCGATTCGAGCAGGTGGGCGTCCGAGCGCAGCTTGGCTGCAATCTTCTTGAAGTGGCTGTCCAGCGCGTGCATCACATTGCTCATTGCGGCCACCGCTTCGTCATAGATCGGGCTTGGCTTCCCGTCCCGCGTGCCCTGCGATGCCTCACGGGTGAAACTGTCCAACACCGCTCGGGTGAGGTGTGGGGTCTCGCTCTCAATCTGATCCGCTTGTGCCCGCAACTTGCTGACGAACTGCGCGGTGCTGTCGTAATCCACTGAGACGTTTTCAGCCATTTCATTTCCTTCCGTCTGTTCCAGATATTTGGAACTCCTACAACAATCCTGACATCCCAACTCGCCCCCTCGCCACCACCATTTCCGCTGGTAGAAAGGCACTTTTTGTCAATCCTCCTGGGTACCCATTCGCACCTGTACTTACGTTGCGGGCGGGTGGCACGTCCCTTGGGTGGGGGCGGGAAATTGGTGTCAGGGAAGCGGTGGATAGGGATGAAGGTGCTAGTGAGAGTTGCCGACGAGCGCGTACCTGTAGCCCTGCTCCTCCGCCATTCCGATCTCAATCAGATGAGCGAGGGCCGGGGCCAGGCCGGGGCGGTCGAGGCCGTCGAGGGCGGGGTCGTCGGGCTGGCTCTGCATGAAGTCGGCAGTGCCCCACGGACGGTTCCGCCGCCGCCCGTAATCGAGGACGGAAGCCACGGCTCCCTGCCACTCTGCATAAGCGCACTTCACGGCCTCCCGCGCAGTGAGGTGGACCGACCAGGTGGACGCGCGGCGGGTGATGAACTCCCTCGCGGCGCGGCTGTCGATGCCGATCATGCTCGGCTCCTCGCGGGCCAGCCAGTCCGCTAGCCAGTCAACCTCGGCTTTGATCTCCTCAGCGGTGGGCAGTGACCACCGCTGCTCGTACTCGCACATCTCTCTTGATTCCTCTCGAAGTGGAGCGGATTTGTCCGCCGCTCCTGTTGATTCAGTTGTCGGACCCTGTGTCGGACCCTGTCGGACCCCTGTCGGACCCTTGTTTCTCACCAAAAGTGCAGGTGAGAGGTATACCGCCGCGTTGTCGGACCTGTCGGACGGGGTCCGACACGGTTCACACAAAAACCACCGCGTCGGGCCATTTCCAGAGAAGAAAAATACATAATCGAACATATGTACTATTTTCTTTATTTATGCAGGTCAGCGGTGGTGTCGAGTGTTCGGCGGCTCCTGCAAGCGTGCAACGCTGTCGGACCCCCGTCCGACACGTCCGACAACACAAACATGCAGGTCAGCCGTGGTATCCGTGCGTCCGACAAGGGTCCGACAGGTCCGACACAGGGTCCGACAACAGTGGATAGCCGGTCCCCTCAGGCCAGCAGCGGTGGTCACGACACCGCCTCCCACGCGGCGGCGTGACCGTTCGCATCCACCTGCACCACCCGCAGCCGCCCCTGCACGGTGAGGTCGGTGAGGAGGTCTCCGGCCCGAGTTGCCCGCAGTGAACCGCTGCGCCCGGCCCGGCTGGCATCGCGGCGGGTGAACGGGCCGCGACCCTGCGCCCAGTTCGCAGTGCCGTCGAGGGCCGTGGCCCACTGCCCACTGAACCGCTGATCGGCCTCGGCTTCCTCCACTTCACGCGCGACCGCACGGCGCACTCCGTCGGTGGCACCAGCGGATTCCGCCGCCGCCCGCACGGTGGCCGCAATCTGAGATTGCAGCCAAGCCCGCGTCCGGCGGTGGTGTTCCATGACGCTGCCCGCCCACCGCCACGTGTGATAGTCGACGGTGAGGGTGCCGTGCATCCATGCACCAGTGGCGGCAATTTTCAGCCGCAGGAGGTCGCCGTGAGCGTCGAGCGGATCGACAGTCAGCGCGCCGGAGGTTCGCGCGATCCGGCGCTCACGGATGATCGTCTCCACGACGGGATCAACCAGGAACTCGACCACATCGTCGCCCGGCGGCAGGTAGGGCACCGTGATTTCCAGGTCCCCGTCGACCCGAGGCTCGTTCCCGGTCGCGTGTGGATCGCGGTCGCCTGCGAACAGCAGCAACCGTTGCAAGAGACCACCAGCCTCGTCGGAAAAGAGTGCTGCCGCACGGCCAGGCTGGATCGAGATCGTGGCGACTCCTCGGTACTTGTGCGCCTCGACGTGGAGCGACGCAGTTTTCGTGACCGATCCCAGACCCTCCCCGGACCAGAACTGACGCAGTTCTGCGTCCATCGTGCTGGCTTGCCGACCCCTCACTGCCACGAGTTTGTCCACCTCGGGCCAGTCGGGCCAGGCAGTGGTCTCGTGCTGCACCATCTTGGTTTCCGGCGGACCGCCATCTGGACCGGCCACTTTCTCACTGTGCACGTACAGCGCCGAGATCGCCTCGCCCGAGCCGACTGCCTGGCGGACCGGCGGGCGTTTCCAGTTCAGGCCGAGGCCCGGCTGGCCGTCAGCCCCGAGGGGAACGAAGCGGGGACTCAGCACGGCAGCGGCGGCACCTTTGCCCGCCCCCGAAGCGCCGACAATTCCTGTGATTGAGTTGAGTGACGCCCGCCCGCCGACAATTGCCGGGAGTTGCACTCGCGGCGGAATGACCGATGCCGTTGCGGCCAGCAGCATCCCGAGTGCCGCCCAAGGCGGCACTAGCCCGCCCCGTGCCCGCGCGCGTACGTCTTGCAGAAGCGGGGTGCAAAACCCCTGCCGTTCCAGCCACGGGTGGTATGGATCGTTCGCATCGCCGACCGGCTCCGCGCGTTCATCGAGCGTCGCAAGGGCGACAGCCAGCACGCGCACGGCGCGCTCGCCGCCCTGGCCCATCACCGCCAGCCAGTGCTTCTCCTCAGCGTCGCGAGTCAAGCCGAGGTCGCACGCCGCGCGGATCTCAGGGACCAGGCCGGGGATCGCTGCGCCGTCGCCGCGCTTAACGATGGCGCGAAGCCGGGCGAGCATCGGCTCGTGATCCACCTCGTCGCCGTCATCGAGGTCTACACTGGGGACAGACATTTCGATTCCTCTCGAAGTCTTTGAAGCGCCCCGGAAGTCCGCCGGGGCGTTTCGCTTTGGTCAGTGGGCGTGGACTCGGCGCAGGCGTGCCGTGACATCGGCACGCCGCACGAGCGCCTGCCGGGTGCCCGCGTAGCGCACGGCTGGCAGGCGTCCGTCGGCGATCATCTGACGCACGCCGCGCGGGGTGAGGCGCATGGCCTCGGCCACTTCGCGCACAGTCATCAAGTCGTTCATCTCATCTCCGTTCTTCGGTGATCTGAACGCCACTATTGCCGCAGTTGCCGCCTCTGTCCACCAGGCAAAACATGCCTTTCACCTGCACAGATGTCCGGTGAACGGCTTACTCGTGAGGGTTCACTAGTTACTCGTGAACGGTTCCGCCTGAGTCGTTCAACATGGCGGCTTAGGGGCACAGAATCGGCCTCAAATCGGTAAGTGTTATCTCAGTCACAATCGGGTCACAGCGAGCCTGCGGACGGACTCTCCCCGCGTGCCACACGCTCGGCGGCGGCAGGATCATCGCGCCGGAGGCGGGCCATGACCTGTGCGGTGTGGTCAGCGTGATGCGGTGAAAGGTGCCCGACGGGCACCTTTTGCTCCACCTGCTCATTTCCCTGTTCCTGTGCCGATTTATCGGCACTTGTGGGTCGGAGTCGTCGTGTGCGGAAACCCTCGCACTGCGAGGGTTTTGCTTCACCTGCTCATTTCCCTGTTCCTGTGCCGGTTTCCCGGCAGACGACGGTCGTCCACCGGCCCGCAACCACCCCCTCCCCACCGCGCCGTTGAGGCCGATCCGTCACGTCCCCCGGATACGATTCGGGGAGGACCAAGAGAGAGGGGGCGGGCATGGCGCGTGTGAAGGGCGAACCAACCCGCTACCCCGGCATCGTGAAGATCACCACCTCCCGCTTCGAGCGCGGCTATGGGTACAGAGCCAGAGCCGACGCCCGAGAGGTTGGCGGCGGTCAACCGGAAAAGATGTTCGAGACCATCGGCGAGGCACGCGACTGGCAGGCCGGGGTCGAATCGAAGGTCTCGGACGGCACGTACATCGGGAAGTCACGGCTGACAGTTAGAGCTGCGATTGACGATTGGTGCGCCGGTCAACGCGGAGCCGCGAACACGCAGACAGCTCGCAAACACGCATTGGCTCCCATCGTCGCGGCCCTCGGAGACAGGCAGGTCCAGTCGATCACCAAAGCCGACGTGGAACGCACCCTCGCCGCGCTTGCGGCAGGTGAAATTGAAGGGACCCCCGCACGTTCGATCCGGTACAGCAATGTGACGAGAGCGAAGTGGTCAAGCTGCTGGGCCGATCTAGTTGCACAGGGCACCATTCCCCGAAATGTGGTGGCCCTCGTGAAGCCCCTCGACGCCCCCGCGTCGCCCGACGAAGAGTCCAGCGGCGACTCCGCACTCGACCCTCAGCGACGCCTCAGCGACACTGAGGTGGCGGCTCTCCTGACGGCGCATGACCCCACCGCCGCCCCGCCGTCGGACTGTCGCGGCGCTGCACTGCGGTCACACAGGAGCGCTGCCCGGCGGCGCGTGTTTCTCGAATTGGGGTTGCTGGGCCTCCGCCGAGGCGAACTGGCCGGGCTGCGCTGGTCAGCTATCCACGGCCTCGATACCTCCTCCCCCACTCTCTCCGTGAAGCGCACCCGGGTCGCCACCTCCGACGGCGTGGTGGAGCAGAGTCGCGGCAAGACCCGCAGTGCCGCCCGGACCCTCCCGCTACCTCCGGCCACCGTTGCTGCGCTCAGGCAGCACCAGGACCTCCAAGCCGCCGACAGGGTGCGTGCTGGCCGTGGCTGGAAGGGCGAGGACGACTTGCACGTCCTGACTGTCGACTCCGGCGCTCCGGTGGCACCGCGATCCCTCGATGACTGGTGGAAGCGCAGCCTGGCAGCAGCGAAGATCGCCGCCCCTTACCGACTTCACGACCTGCGCCACACCGCGACATCACGCCTGTTCAGCGCCTCGATTCCACTCATCGACGTTGCTAGCTGGCTCGGCCACGCGGACGGCGGAACCCTCGCGATCAAGGTCTACGGCCACTCGAATCCCGCCGACCTTGCCCACGCCGCTGAGGCCCTGACCTGGGCACTTCCCGAGACCTAATGTGGGGATTTGTGGGGATTGAAGCAACAGAGCGGGTTCCCGATTCACTCGAGAACCCGCTCTGAACTGCGCGGAAGCGGAGGGATTTGAACCCCCGGTGGTTTTACCCACGCTCGCTTTCAAGGCGAGTGCATTCGGCCGCTCTGCCACGCTTCCCTAGCAGTTCAGGCTAGCGGACGCCCCAGGCCGACCGGCACCGAGTTTCCCATGCGGACAACCGCCACGTCGCCGTGCGATCCGTGCCAGCATCGATTCATGCGAGCCATTGCCTGCGATAACGGTGAACTCACCGTCGCCGATGTCCCGACCCCGATCCCTGCCGACGACGAGATCCTCATCCGGGTCGCCGCGGCCGGGGTGAACCGCGCTGACCTCCTGCAGCGCCGAGGGCTGTACCCGCCACCGCCCGGGGCCAGCGACATCCTCGGGCTGGAAGTCTCGGGCACCATCGCGCAAGTGGGCGCCGCTGTCACCGGTTTCGACGTGGGTGACGAGGTTTGCGCACTGCTCGCCGGCGGCGGCTATGCGGAATTCGTCGCCGTTCCCGCCGTGCAAGTGCTCCCCGTACCCGTCGGAATCGACCTGACCGAAGCCGCCGCAATCCCCGAAGTCGCGTGCACGGTCGTCTCCAACCTCGTACTAACCGCCCACCTCGCGCCCGGCGAGACGCTGCTCGTCCACGGCGGCAGCAGCGGCATCGGCACCCACGCGATCCAACTCGCCAAGCACCTCGGCGCAACGGTCGCCGTCACCGCGCGCACCCAGGAGAAGCTCGACGTCTGCCGCGCCCTCGGAGCCGACATCGGAGTCAACTACGACGACGAGGACTTCGTCGGCGTCCTCAAGGCCGCCGGCGGGGCCGACGTCATCCTCGACATCATCGGCGGGCGCTACCTCGAGGGGAACGTCGCTGCACTGAAGACCGGCGGACGCCTGGTCATCATCGGCATGCAGGGCGGCGCGAAAGGCACCCTGAACATCGGTGCGCTGCTGGCCAAACGGGCCAGCGTCACTGGCACGACCCTGCGCTCGCGGCCCACCGACGGGCCCGGTGGCAAGGTCGAGGTCGTTGCCGCCACCGCCAACCTGGTGCTGCCGCTGCTGGCAGACGGGACGGTCAAGCCCGTCGTCGACTCGACTTTCCCCCTCGCCGATGCCGCGGCCGCCCACGCCCGCCTCGACAGCGGCGACGCGATCGGAAAGGTCCTGCTCATCGTCGACGAGGAATGAGTCAGGGCATCCCGCACGCCGAGGGGCCGTTGGCATACCCCATGGTCAGCTGGCGGTCGCGCGCCTCGGGACTGCCGTGGCCCGACCCGGCCTGACCGCCCGAGCGAAACAGCGCGCGGGCCCGCGGCAGCGCCTGCGGGCCGAAATGACCCCGACGCACCGCCCATGCCAGCGCCGCGCCCGCCCAGCAGTCCGCCTGCTGTTCCAGTGGCAGCATCGCCGGCACATCGTTGGTCAGGGTGGCCGCCACCGGGTCCTTGCCGCGGCGCTCCTGCACCCCGTGCGCGGACTCGTGGGCGAGGACGGTGAAGGCGAGGTCACGCGCTTCGATGAGGCGGCGGTCGAGGCGGAAGTTCACAAACGTCGTCCGGTCGCAGTGGTGCATCCCCAGCAGCACGGGCGTGAATCCACAGACTCCGCCCGTCGTCGACGATCGCCACGCCCCGAACGCTCCCGGGGCCACGGCGACGGTCTGTGCGACCACACCGCGCGACCTGCGCAACGACAACCACTGATTGACCAGCCAGATACCGCAGGCGACGTTACCCGCCGGACCGGCCTGGGGGCCGTCACAGGCGCGCTCCGAACCGGCCAGCGCCGTCGTTCCAATCGGGGCGACCGGCGCAGCGGCGGCCGTCGAAACCCCAAACCCTGCGGGCATGGTCAGCACGGCAAACGCCACCCCGACCGCCCGCCGTCGAAACCGGCTCATTGGCCGGTGTTCTGGGCCAATTTCTTGAACAGTCGGCCGAGTTCGAGGAAATCCTCTTCGCCGAGGACGTCGACGACGTTCTCGCGCACCAACGAGTCGCGCAGTTCGACGAGTTCACGCAGATACGCAGACCCCGCCGCTGTTGGACGGACCCATCGATGCCGTGCGTCGTCACCCTGGACGTCGTCGACGCGTTCGACCAAGCCTTGGTCGAGGAGTCGGCTGATCTGCCGCGACACGGTGCTCATCTGGATGTGCGTGGCGGCGGCGATATCGGAGATCCGCATCCGCGAGACGCGTCCGAGCGCCTCCAGCACACGAAGATCCGGCGTAGAGGAGAACCCCGCATCGACGAGACCCTGGTTCACCCTCGCCATCAACTGCCACCCGCCGTAGACGACCGACTCCCAGGCGGTGCGCTCATTCATGTTCAGCAGGGCCGCGCCGTATTGGTCTTGATCAAAAGGGGGCAGAGCCGTCATCTCGCAATTCTCATCTCCAGTGGATTAACGGGATTCTATCGCTGCAAATCCGTTTCCACCCGGGTACTCGGGTCAGTTGACCAACTTCGCGCAACCTAAGTCCCGATTCAGGCCAGTGAACCAAGGGTTCGGACGAGGTGATCGACCTCGTAGGGCGTCGAATACGGGCCCAGCCCGACGGTCACCGCACCACCCGCGTCGTCAACGCCGAGCCGCTCGAACGCCGGACTGGGAAGGTTCGACAGCGCCCGCACGCCGTTGTCGGCGAGGCGGCGCACGACGTGCTCGGCGTCGACCCCATCGACCATGAAACTGGTGATCGGCACGCGGTGTTCCGACTGGCCGAGGACGCGGACTGCCGCCAGGCTCTCCAGCGACGTCACCAAGTAATAGTCCAGGCGCTGGAGGTATTCGTAGAGGCCGTCCATCGATGCCGCAAGCCGACGCCGACGTTTGCCGACCGCAGCCTCGTCGAGGTCGGCAAGATGCTCGATCGAGGCACCGAGCCCCGCGAGCAATCCGCCGCCCGGCGACACCAGTTCGAGGCGGGCCGGACCGGTCGCCGCGGAGTCGACCGCGATGGACTCGAATCCGTCGATGCGCGCCGGATCGGCGAAGACCATTGCGGCCATCCGCGGACCGCCCCAGCGATGGGCAGACACGACCAGAACGTCCGCGCCGGTCTCCGCGATGTCCAACGGCAGGTACGGCGCCCCCGCGCTCGCGTCGACGACGAGCAGCGCCTTGACCTCACGCGCCTTAGCCGCGATCTCGGAGACATCGGTGATCGCGCCCGTTACCGACGAGGCGAGCGGCAGGGCGACGACCCTCGTCACGGGACCGATCGCTGACAGGTAGTGCACAGTGGGGATGGTGGCCGTCTCGATATCGGTCTCGACCCATCGGATCCGCGCACCCAACGCGTTGGCCCGCCGTTCCCACGGCACGATGTTGGCGGGGTCGCTGTCACGCGAGAGCAGCATCTCGGTCCCCCACCACGCCTGCGACCCGAAGGCATCGGCGAGGCCGCCGATCAGCTGGGCTGCTGAGTGGCCGAGAACGACCCCGGCCGGGTCTCCCTTCACCAGATCGGCGATCGCACGCCGCGCCGAGCTCAGGGCGCCGGCCGCGGTCCGGGCCGCCGGGTTCGCCGTTCCGGGGTCCGAGGCGAGTTGTCGGAAACCCGACGAGACTGCGGTCGCCACCGACGCGGGAATCGTCATCCCGGCCTGCGGGTCGAGGCGGATCCAACCGTCGCCGAGCGCGGGGAACAGGCCCCTGGCGTGGGCGACGTCGAACGACATGGGTTCACGATAGCGGTCCCGCCCTGTAGGCCTCCCGCCTGCCACAATGGTGAGCATGCACCCGCCGGGCCCCGGCCAGCACCTGCAGCGCTTGTATGCTGGTGACCCGTGTCGGTAGCAGCTAGCGGGCGGGTGATCCCACCCCCACCGGAGACGTCGGATTCGCGAACGTTCCGACGGGCGTTTGCCGACCTCGTCGACGGCCTGTACAACTCCGAACTCTGGCTGCACCTGGGCTGGACCGACATCAAGCAGCGCTACCGACGTTCGGTGCTCGGGCCGCTGTGGATCACCGTCGCGACCGGTGTCACCGCCGTCGCCATGGGCATCCTCTACGGCACCCTGTTCGGCTTCGACATCAAAGACTTCCTGCCCTACGTCATCCTCGGGCTCATCTTCTGGAACTTCATCCAGAACTCCATCCTCGACGGCGCGGTCGTCTTCTCCACCAACGAAGGGCTGATCAAACAGCTGCCAGCGCCGATCAGCGTGCACGTGTACCGCGTCGTGTGGCGCCAGCTCATCATCTTTGCCCACAACGTGGTCATCTTCTTGGTCGTGGTCGCGGTGTTCCGGCCGCCGATCACCTGGTCGGCACTGCTGTTCTTTCCAGCGATGGCGCTGTTCGTGCTCAACGCGATCTGGGTGACGATCGTTTTCGGCATCCTCTCGACGCGCTTCCGCGACATCTCACAGCTGACGACGACGATCGTGCAGCTGGCCTTCTTCATGACACCGATCATCTGGAAGCTCGGGCCGGCGATGGGGAACAAGGTCGGTAGCCGTGCGCGCCTGGTCGAACTGAATCCGCTGTTCCACTACATCGAGATCACCCGCGGACCACTGCTGGGCGAGCACGTGCAGTTCTACCACTGGGCGGTCGTGCTGGGCTGTACCGCCGTCGGGTGCGCCGCCGCGCTGGTCGTCATGCGCAACTACCGGGCCCGCGTGGCGTACTGGGTTTAGGAGCGACATGACCGACAGCAAGCAGGCCCACGACAATTCGCAGGGCCACGGCGCCCGAAGCAAGAACCGCATCGTCGCCGCGTCGGATGTGCGCGTCGACACCTGGGGGGCCGGCGTCGATTTCCCGATCTTCGACGCCAAGACGCGCTCGTTCAAGAAGTCCGTGCTGGGGCGTGCGGGCGGCGTCATCGGCGCGTCGGACTCGGGCGTGCCGATGGTCGAGGCGCTACGCGACATCGACCTGCACCTCGAGCACGGCGACCGTATCGGGCTCGTCGGGCACAACGGCGCGGGCAAGTCGACGCTGCTGCGCCTGCTTTCGGGAATCTACGAGCCCACGCGGGGTGCCTGCCGGGTGCGCGGGCGCGTCGCACCCGTCTTCGACCTCGGCGTCGGCATGGACCCGGAGATCTCCGGCTTCGAGAACATCGTCATCCGCGGCATGTTCCTCGGGATGTCGCGCAAGGAGATGCTCGCGAAGACCGATGACATCGCCGAGTTCACCGAACTGGGCCAGCACCTGGAGATGCCGCTGCGCACGTACTCCACCGGAATGCGCGTGCGCCTGGCGCTGGGCGTTGTGACGAGCATCGACCCGGAGATCCTGATCCTCGACGAGGGGATCGGCGCGGTCGACGCGGACTTCATGCGCAAGGCCCGCAAGCGACTGCAGGCGCTGGTCGAACGGTCGGGCATCCTCGTCTTCGCCAGTCACTCCAACGAGTTCCTGGCCCAGCTCTGCGACCGGGCGCTATGGATCGACAAGGGCCAGATCAAGATGGAGGGCGGTATCGAGGAGGTCGTCGGCGCCTACGAGGGCCCCGACGCCGCCGCGCAGGTGCGCAAGGTGCTGGCCCGCATGGAGGCCGGCGAGTGACCGGGACGCCGGGAGCGCTGGCGGCGAGTGGGCCCGATCCCAGTGGTGATCCGGATGCATCGAAGGTAGTCGCCGTCATCGTGACTCACCGTCGCGCCGAGCTCCTCAAGGCGTCGACAGCGGTCATCGCGAACCAGTCGCGACCCGTCGACCACCTCGTCGTCGTCGACAACGCCGACGAGCAGATCGTTGCCGACCATGTCGCGTCGCTACCGATCCCGACCACCTACATCGGCTCGCAGCACAACCTCGGCGGGGCTGGCGGATTCGCACTCGGCATGCTGCACGCGCTGGCGTTGGGTGCCGATTGGGTCTGGTGCGCCGACGACGACGGCCGACCCGAAGGCCCCGAGGTGTTGGCGACGCTGCTGCGCTGCGCACAGCGACACGGTCTGGGCGAGGTATCGCCGGTCGTGGTGAACATCGACGACCCCGACGCGCTGGCCTTCCCACTTCGACGCGGGCTGGTGTGGCGGCGCAAGCGGTCGGAACTGTTCGCCGACGGCGAGGATTCGTCGGACGACCTGCTGCCCGGCATCGCGTCGTTGATGAACGGGGCCCTGTTCTCCGCCGACACCATCGACAAGGTCGGGGTCCCCGACCTGCGTCTGTTCGTCCGTGGCGACGAGGTGGAGATGCACCGGCGTCTGGCACGCTCGGGCATCGCCTTCGGGACGTGCCTGACCACGGCCTACCTCCATCCCGACGGCAGCGACGAGTTCCGCCCGATCCTGGGCGGCCGGATGCACACGCAGTACCCCGACAACGAGACCAAGCGCTTCTTCACCTACCGCAACCGGGGCTATCTGATGGCCCAACCCGGCATGCGCAAGCTGTTGCCGCAGGAATACGCCCGGTTCGGCTGGTACTTCCTGATTCAGCAGCGCGACCCCGCGGGCTTCCGTGAATGGCTGCGCCTGCGCAAGCTCGGTCGGTCCGAGCGCTTCGACCGTCCGTAGCCGCCCCCCTTCGACGACCTGGGGATTCTCAAGCAGTAGCGCGTCAGGGGTCGTTGACGACGACGATCGGGTGAACCACCCGCTCGGTGAGTGGACCGGTAAACCCGGCGTAGAACATCCGCGCCTGGACGAACCACCGCATCGAGGAGTGGACCGCTCGGGCGGTCGGCGCCGCGTCGACGGGCAGGGGTAGCTCGAAAGGCAGGGCAACTCCTACCCCCGCGCGCAGCGGAACGGGCTTGGCAACCGTGAGGATCGGGCCATCGACGCTCCCTCCGCGGCTGGGCCTGCGCGTCAGCGGGTGGGAGTCGCGGCAGCGTTGCCAACACACGGCGACATCCCCGTCGGGCAGGTTCACGGTGGGCATCACCCGCACCTGGCCCCGGATCGGCTCGCCGGCGACGCAGACCGTGGTCGCGAGGTCGATCTCGAGGACGGTCTGCGCGTCGCCCGCGATCCGCTCGACACCGCCGTCAGGCGGAGCACTCTCGGTGCGCCGGACCCGAACGCTGAAGTCGCCGTGGACGTCGACGTCGCGACCGGCCCGCTCAAGGATGACGCGGCACGACCAGCGGACAAGTTCGGGGGACGATGCGGGTGCCCACGACGGCACCCGGAACCTCGCCGAACCGCCGGCGAAGACCCCGTCGACGACGGGGAGCTGCTCTTCCACCACCTTGACCCATTCGTCGGCATCCCGGTCACCGGTGTTGCCGGCATAGACCTGATCGACCAACCAGAGCGAATCGTTGGTCGGCGCCATCGCCGAGTCGGTCCGACCCGCCCAGTGGTAGCGGTAGAAGTTCGTATAGCCCCACTCGACGTGGGCGGCGCTCACCCGGTCGACGGGCCGTCGCGCCACGATCTGCGCATCGACAAACTCACCTGGGGCAGCGGCCGGAGGACTGACGTCGACGAGCAACGGCGGCCGTCGACCGAACATGTCCTTCATCGGTGTCGGCTTCTCATCGGTGAGTTCTCATTTACGCTGACTCGCCTCGTACTCCTCGGGCCGGTTCTTCTTCATCCACGCGCGGACCGGCCAGAACACCACCCACAGCACCGCGTAGACGGCGGCATAGAGAAGCCCGCCGAACACGAGCCCGAACAGCCAAGCCGGATAGATGAGCACGAAACAGAACTGGATGAACTGCTTCAGCACGGGCGGATAGCCCTCTGCCATCGACATCAGGTACCGCGGGTGCGCGGCAGCCAGTGCGCGGCGGAAGGAGTTGGGCTGTGCTTCGGCGGCGGCCTGCGCCTCGCTCACGTCGCGAGGTCGTTCCTGCCGTGTCAGTCCCCTGGTAGGTTCGGGCGCCTCGTCGGGGTAGGGCGCTTGCGGCGGTTCGGCAGGGTATGGCGGTTCGGCAGGGTATGGCGCTTGCTCTGCGGACATGGGCGGCGTGCTCCTACACTCTCGAAACGACGGTTTGCGGTGCTAAATCGCAGTGTCTGACACACTACGCAGGCCGAGTTGGAACTCGGTTGGATCGCAGGCTCAGACCGAAAGGGGAATGCGCGTGGATTACGTGACGCTGGGTCCCCTCGCCGCCATCGACCACGACGGCCCGCGGCCCCTCGGTGGACTGCGCCAACGCACGGTGCTGGCAGTTCTGCTGGTCTCCGCTGAGCGCACGGTCAGCGTCGACGAGCTCATCGACCACGTGTGGGACGGTCAGCCACCACCCAAGCCCCTGGTGTCACTGCGCGCCTACGTCGCGAACCTTCGCCGCATCCTCGGCCGCGACGGACGCACGGACCGCCTGGTCACCGACCCGCACGGATACCGACTCCACCTTCTTGGCGACCGAGTGGATGCCCGTCTGTTCGAGGATGGGCTGGCCCGCGGCAAGCACCTCCTCGAAGCCGGTGACGCCGCGGCGGCCACGCGAGAACTGACCACGGCCCTCGACCGCTGGCAGGGCCCGCCCCTGGTCGAATTCCGCGACCGAGCGTTCACCCATCACGAGATCCATCGACTCGAGGCGTGCCGCGCCGACGCCGTCGAAGCGCGGTACGAGGCAGAACTGATGCTCGGCCGAGGCGCCGAATTGGTCACCGGACTGGAGGCGGAGATCGCCGCCAATCCCCTGCGGGAACAGCTGTGGATCCATCTGATGCTCGCGCTGAACCGAGCCGGCCGCCGTACTGATGCCTTGTCCGCGCACCGGCGACTCGTCGATCTACTCGACGATGAGTTGGGCATCCGACCCGGACCCGAGGTGGAGCTCATCGCGGCCGATATCCGTCGCGGAACACCACCGCGACCATCGCCGGTACCGCCGCCACCGAGCCCCGCGGCCGACGCGCTCTTCGGGCGGACCTCCGAACTGCACCGCCTGCGCGCCGCGCTCACCGGGGCGATCGGCGGTCGAGGCCGGCTCGCCGTCCTCACCGGGGAGAGCGGCGTCGGTAAGACGTCTCTTGCGGCCGCGCTCGCCCAGACCGCCGACGAACTCGGCGTCGTCCACGTGTGGGTCGGGCACCCCGCGGGAGTGCGCACCCCGCCGTCGTGGGCGTGGACTCAGGTGGTGCGCGCACTGGCCGAACAGACCAGGACTTCGCCGGACATCTTCGACGGCAGTCGACACAAAGAGCGGAAGGGCTTCGCCTGCCTGGAGATGCTCGCATCCTCCCTCGCCGAGAAGGCCGGGCAACGACCGACGCTCATCGTGATCGACGACCTCCATCGCGCCGACCGGACGGCCTACGACGTCTTGAAACTGCTGTTGGGACGGTTGTCGCGGCTACCGGTCCTCATCGTCGGCACCTGGCAGGAAGGCGGGCGGGGCCGCCCGCGACGCGAGCACGAGTTCGACCGGTTGATGAGTCGTCCCGAGACGACACTGATCCGCCTGCAGGGCATCGACGCCGCCGCTACCGGACAGCTCATTGAAGCCGCCTTCGGCGTGACACCCGCGGCAGGCATGGTCGAGGCGATCAGTGACCGCACCGGCGGCAACCCCTTCTACATCGCCGAACTCGCCGGGCTCCTCCACGACGACGGGCGTCTGGGCCTGGCAGCCGCCACGCTGGGCAGCGGCGATGTGCCCGACGCCGTCGCCGCGGTGATCCGCCGTCGGATGGCCGACCTACCGGCATCGACCCGGGACGCACTGACCGTCGCCGCACTGCTCGGCGGGGAATTCGCCCCGTCGGTCGCGGCCGCCGCCCTCGACCGGCCCGCCGAGGAGACGTCGCACGATCTCATCCCTGCGGTGCGCACCGGTTTCGTCGTGGACGCCGGCCCGGACCTGATGCGATTCCGCCACGGCCTGGTCCGCGACGCGATCACGGTCCAAGTGACGGGCACCGAACTCGCCTCGCTGCACGCACAGATCGCGCGCGCCTTCGTCGCGCTGGACCGTCCGGCCGTCACCGATTCCACCGCCGCCGCCGACCACGCCTGGCGCGCCGGCGCAGAACTCGACGTCGACGCCGCCCTGACCCTGTTCGACCGCGCTCTTCCGACCGCCTGGGAGCGCGCCGGATACCACGACGTCGCCGAACTGTGCCGTCATGCGCTCGACGTCTGCTCCCGCCTGGACGAGGAGCGACGACAGTCGCACGAAGTGCGGTACTGGCTGCAGCTGGTGTCGGCACAGACGGTCACCGAAGGGCAGAGCTCGGCCGCAGTCCGCGACACCCTGAACCAAATCGCACGGCTGGGCCCGCACGGCGGAGGATTCACGCTCGGGACCACCCTGCGGGGACTGGAAGCCGCGTGCTCGGGTCGCTACCTGGAGGCGTCGATATTGGCCGACGAGCTACTAGTCGCGTCCGACACCGACGATCCGATCGCCCGGCCGGCTGGCCTCTACCTGCGTGGCCTGGTCGATTTCCTGCAGGGCGCGACTGCCGAATCGTCGATGGCGATCAAGGAGCTGCTCAACCTCCCGCCGGTGGTCGACTGGCGGCGCCACCGGCACCTCGTCGCGTTCGGCGTCCGCGGATACGGAGTCGCGGCGTGGATCGCTGCCGTGCTCGGCGACGCGACGGCGGCCGATGCCGCTCTGGCGCACGCGAAGGTGCTGGCCGATTCATACAGCGACCCGTTTGAACGCGGCACAGTCGGGATCTCCGAACTGCAGGCACGGGCGATCATGGGCCGGGTAGGCGGCACCGCCGAATTGGCGGCGGGTCTGCATGCCGCGTTGACGACGGCGAAACTCGACCAAATGGCCGCGTCTGCGAAGGTGATCGAGTGCTGGGCCCTAGCGCTGGGTCCGGAAGCGACCGATACCGCCGACGAAATGCGGGCCGCGCTTGCGGTGCACACCCACGACGGCACTCGGATCTACCTGCCGCTGTACTACCAGCTGCTGGCCGACGTCGAGTGGGTCCGCGGCCGCGTGGATGCTGCACGGGAGGCACTGCGCCTGGCCGAGTCCACCGCGGGGGCGACGGGCGAATCGGTGTGGGACCGGCAACTAGCGGACCGCCTATCGGTGATGCGGTCCGCCAGTGCCCGGCTCACATCTTGATGGTGGTCTTCTTGTCGACCTCGTCGGTCGCCTCGATGAGGATGGTCTTCTCCGCCTCCGGCGCGTAAGCGTTGAGCTGCAGGATGTAGTACGAACCGTCCTTGGCGGGGATCACGACGGTCTTCTGCGCGATCACCATCTCGGTGCCGCCCTTGTTGTAGGAGCCGCCGATCTGGACCGCGTCGTAACCACCGAGCTTGCTCTTCGTCCCTTTCTCCGGACCGTCCCAGCCTGGGGTCTGCTGCAACTCGCCCGGGGCCAGTTCGAGGATCTTCTGGGGGTCGACGTCGCCAGTCAGCTTGGACAGGATCGCCAAGATCCGCGGTGGGTTGGTCGGAATTGCGGGCTTGGTGTACACGATGGCGCCATATGGTGCCGCCTTGACGTCGTTCTTGATCTCCCAACCCGCGGGAACGGGTAGGTCGATCTCGGGACCGGGTTCGCCTCGGCGGATCACCGTCTCCTTGATGCCGTTGGAGTCGATGTACTCCCGGATGTTGGTCGGGCCGGAAGCCTGCGTCGTCGTGCTCTGTTCGGTTGATGTGGTCGACGTGTCCGTGGCCTTGGTATCGGTGGCACTGCTGCATCCGGCCAGTACGACACCGGCCGCGACAGCGACGGCGACGGTTCGCGCGATGGTTGTCAAACTCTTCACGGGTTCTCCTTTCGGGCGGCTTATCCGCTCGGAACCCCGACGGTAGTGACGCTGTTTGGAACCTGATTGGACCCGTACTCCCGCCGACCGAGCCCAAATTCCCGCCCACCGAGCCCGGATTCTCACCGACCGAGCCCTAGAACTAGAACATGTTCTAGTCTTGGGTGATAGCCCCCTCTCCCCAAGGAGCACCATGCGGTTCACGTTCGCCGAGGCGATGACCGATCCCAGCTACTACGCGCCCCTCGCGCAAGCCGCCGAGGCGGCCGGGTTCGCAAGCATGACGATTCCCGACTCCATCGCCTATCCCGAGGAGTCCGACGCGAAGTACCCCTACACCCCCGACGGGAACCGCGAGTTCCTCGAGGGCAAGGAGTTCATCGAGACGTTCATCCAAGCCGCGGCACTGGGCGCGGTCACGACGACCCTGCGCTTCACCCCGTTCGTCGTGAAGCTCCCGATCCGGCCGCCAGCGCTCGTCGCCAAGCAGGCGATGTCGGTGGCGGTGCTGACCAACAACCGTCTCGCACTGGGCGTGGGCACCAGCCCGTGGCCCGAGGACTACGACATCATGGGCGTCGACTTCGCCCGCCGCGGCAAGCGGATGGACGAGTGCATGGACATCATCCGTGGCCTGGAGACCGGCGAATACTTCGAGTTCCACGGCGAGTTCTACGACATCCCCAAGATCAAGATGAGCCCCGCACCCACCGAGCACATCCCGCTGCTCGTCGGCGGTCATGCCGACCTCGCCCTGCGGCGCGCGGTCATCCGCGGCGACGGTTGGATGCACGGTGGCGGCACGCCCGAGGAACTCGACGCACTGCTGGACAAGCTCGCGGCGATCCGCAAGGCCGAAGGCAAGGAGAACGACACCTTCGAGATCCACGTCATCTCGATGGACGCCTACACCGTCGACGGCTGCAAACGTCTCGAGGACAAAGGCATCACCGACGTCATCGTCGGGTTCCGCATGCCCTACATCATGGGCCCCGACACCGAACCGTTGCAGAAGAAGATCGACCACCTCAACTGGTACGGCGAGAACCTGATCGCCCAGGTGAACCGCTGATGGGGCGACTCGACGGAAAGGTCGCCCTCATCAGTGGCGGCTCCCGGGGCCTCGGCGAATCGCATGCGCGTCGATTCGTCGCCGAAGGGGCGCGGGTCGTGATCGGCGACGTCCTCGTCGACGAGGGACGCGCGCTGGCCGACGACCTCGGCGACGCCGCACTCTTCGTCGAACTCGACGTCACCGATGCGCAATCGTGGGCCGACGCGGTACAGGCGACAATCGATGCCTTCGGCACCCCGACGGTCCTCGTCAACAATGCCGGGATCCAGAACGGTGGGTTGATCGGTTCCTTCCCACTTCAGGAGTGGGATCGGATCGTCGCGATCAACCTCACCGGCACCTTCCTCGGGTGCCGGGCAGTCGCCGATCCGATGATCGCCAACCGCAAGGGCGGGTCGATCATCAACACCTCGTCCATCTCGGGCATCCTCGGATCGTTCGGTACCCACGGGTATTCGGCGACCAAATTCGCCGTTCGAGGACTCACCAAGTCAGTCGCCGTCGAATTGGCCCCCCACAACATCCGGTGCAACTCCATCCACCCCGCCCAGGTGCGAACACCGATGGCAGAGGGGATCCCGGAGAACTTCCTGCAGACCCCGCTGGGCCGAGCCGCCGACGCCACCGAAGTCACCAACCTTGTGCTGTTCCTCGCCTCCGACGAGAGCTCGTACTGCACCGGCGGCGAGTACCTCGTCGACGGTGGTCTCACCTCGACGGTCCCGTACAACCTGCCGAGTAGCTAACCGACCGCAGGCGAGGGCTGGGACACCTACTTCAGCTTGAAGATGACCGCGCGCTGCACGACGAAGTTGATCACCGTCGCCGTGCCCTGCGCGATCACGAACGACGCCGCCGAAATGAGCCAGGTGTCCGAGGACCAGAGGTGCTCGAGCGCCGCATAGATCCCCACCTGGACGGCGAAGGTGACCAGGTAGAGCACCATCACCGCGACGAAGCGTGCGGCGCTCGGCTCCGCCTTGAACGTCCACCGCCGGTTGATCAGGTACGCGGTTGTAGTCCCGAGGATGAACCCGAGGGCCTTCGCGAACGCCGGATCCCACCCGAATCCGTACTGCAGCAGCATGGTCAGACCGAAGTCCAGAACCGCGGATCCGGCGCCGGTGATGATGAACCGGATGATCGCCGTTTTCAGGTCGACGTCGTCGGCCATTTCCTCGGCGCCCTCGAACGGCAACTCCACCGGCGCGGGGATGTGCGGGTCGTGGCCGCTGCGGCTGGGGAACACCTCGTCGGGATTCACAGATTCGGGCACGCAGAACAGCTTAAGTGGTAGACCTCTGTACATGTCGATCCAGGAGCTTCGTGAACAATTCCGGTACCGGGTCGCCCGCTTCTTGCTGATCGGCCCCTTCCTCTTCATCTGGGGCCGCCCCAAGACGACCGGGCGGCACAACATCCCCCGCCACGGCGCGGTCATCCTCACCGCCAACCATCTGGCGATCACCGACTCCTTCTACGTCGTGCAGTGCGCGCGTCGACGCGTCTTCTTCCTGGCGAAATCGGACTACTTCACCCAGCCGGGCTTGAAGGGGAAGTTCAAGAAGACCTTCTTCAGCGGCATGGGCCAGATCCCCGTCGACCGCAGCGGCGGCGATGCCTCGTCACCGGCCATCGTGGCCGCAACGAAGATCGTCGAGGCCGGCGAGGCCTGGGGCATCCATCCCGAGGGGACGCGTTCGCCCGACGGCCGGATGTACAAGGGCAAGACCGGCGCCATCCGGGTCGCCGTCGCCACCGGGTCACCTGTCGTCCCCATCGCCCTGCGCAACACCGCCGACCGCAACTGGCGCAACTTCTGGCGCAGCCGCGTCTATATCGACATCCTTCCGGCGATGGACCTGAGCGGTATCGGACCCGACGACCACGACAAGATCCGCGCCGCCACCGACGACATGATGGCCGCGATCCGCGCGAAGACCGGGCAGGAATACGTCAACGTCTACGCGAAGCCGGGCAGCGCCGGGGCGAAGTAGCCACTTGTTCGCACGACACCGTCTCGCCGTCGTGGCGGCAGCCGTTGCTGCCACCGTGACGATCTCGGCCGGAGCATTCTCGACCGCATCGGCCGAGGAGATTCCGCCCACTGGGCCGCCGGAATGGTCTGGCATGGATGTGCGCAACGCCCCGTCACCCGCCCACGTCCAGTCCGGCATGCTCCTGGGCCAGACCCCGATGGCGACGCGGCTGAGCGTTCCCGGCGCCGCGCGGGCGATCCGCATCCACTACGCGACACCGGACCAGCACGGCCGCCCCGCGTCGAGCACCGGCGCCGTCTTCGTGCCGCGCGGGGCGCCGCCCCAGGGCGGGTGGCCGGTGATCGCATGGGCGCACGGCACTGTGGGTCTCGGCGACAACTGCACCCCCTCGGCGCAGCCCCGCAGTGCGCTCGACTCCTTCTACATCTCGCATTGGCTCAACCAGGGATACGCGGTGGTCGGGACCGACTACGTCGGTCTCGGCACCCCCGGGTTGATGAGCTATCTCAACGCCTCCTCCGAGGCACAGTCGATCGTCGACTCGGTGAAGGCGGCCCACCAGATGGGCCTGCCGCTCGCCGACAAGTGGGCCATCGTCGGACAGTCGCAAGGCGCCGGAGCAGCGATGGCCGGCGCACACGACGCGGCGCGCCTGTCCGGCGGAACCGCGCTGGACTACCGCGGCGTCGTTGCCACGGGTGCGCCGGCGAACATCGAGCACATCGTCGCGCTGCTCGGTCCGTACGAGACGGTCCCGCTGCCCGTCGGCCTCGCGACGTACATGTCCTACATCATGGCCGGGTTCAGCGAGGCGCGGCCCGATCTGCACATCGAGCGCGTGCTGAGCCCACTCGGGAGGCAGGTCGTCGCGCAGGCCCGAGTGCGCTGCTATCCGGAAATGGCGGAATGGGTGCCGCGTGCCACCGGCAGCTGGTTCTCCGCGCCGCTGAACTCCATCCCCGGGGTGCTGGGCGCCCTCACCGCCTACATGGGGACCCCCGTCACCGGCTACACCCGGCCGATCTTCCTGCGGCAGGGCACGCAGGACATCGACGTACCCGCCGCCTCAGCCCTGGTGCTGTACACGCAACTGAAGGTCAATAACCAGCCGGTGCAGCTGCACGTGTACGACACCGACCACTCCGGCACCGTCTACGCCTCGATCCGCGATTCCACCCCGTTCCTGGCCGCGATCATGCGGTAGGGGCTTGGTCACAACCTTGACCGACCACAGACCTCTCTCAGGTGTACGCGAGTACCCTTTCCAGCGATGTCTACCAGTGAACTTCCCATTGAGACCCGGCGCCTCGTCGGCTGGTCGCGCACCACGCCGGTCACCGGCCACGTGCTGTCCACCCCCGACGTCGAGGTGATCGCCAAGGCCGTCGCGCAGGTTGCCGACGCCGATGCCGACAAGCCGTCGTACCTCCGGCGCGGCGTCATCGCACGCGGTCTGGGCCGCTCCTACAACGAGTCGGCGCAGAACACCGGCGGTCTGACCGTCGACATGACGCCGCTGCACCGCATCCACGACATCGACGTCGACACTGCAGTCGTCGACGTCGACGGTGGGGTGAGCCTCGATGAGCTGATGCAGGCCGCACTGCCGTTCGGCCTGTGGGTCCCGGTGCTGCCGGGCACCCGTCAGGTCACCATCGGCGGCGCCATCGCCCACGACATCCACGGCAAGAACCACCACAGCCAGGGCAGCTTCGGCAACCACGTCCTCGAGATGGACCTCCTCGTCGCCGACGGCCGCATCCTCACCCTACGACCGGACGGCTCCCCCGACGACGAGGACGGTTCGCTGTTCTGGGCGACGGTCGCCGGCATCGGCCTGACCGGCATCATCCTGCGCGCGAAGATCCAGATGAAGCGCACCGAGAGCGCGTACTTCATCGCCGACACCGCGCAAACCCACAACCTGCAGGAGACCATTGACCTGCACCTGGCCGACGGTTTCGAAGACGGCTACGAGTACGCGTCGGGCTGGTTCGACACGATCAGCGCGCCGCCGAAGCTCGGCCGCGGCACGTTCAGCCGCGGCAACCTGGCCAAGCTCGACGAACTGCCGGAGAAGTACCGCAAGGATCCGCTGAGCTTCAACAACAAGCCGCTGATCACCTTCCCCGACGTCTTCCCGCGCGGGTTGGCCAACAAGCTCAGCTTCTCCGCGGTGGGCGAGGCGTACTACCGGATCGGGCCGCCCAGCGAGGGCAAGGTCAAGAATTTGGCGCAGTTCTACCACATGCTCGACGTGTTCGGGGATTGGAACAACGCGTACGGCCGCGGCGGCGGATTCGCCCAGTACCAGTTCATCGTCCCGACCGGGAACGAGCCGGAGTTCATCCGCCTCATCGAGCACATCCAGGCCTCCGGGCACGTCAGCTTCCTCAACGTCATCAAACTGTTCGGCGACGGCAACCGCGCGCCGCTGAGCTTCCCGTTCAAGGGCTGGAACGTCTGCCTGGACTTCCCTGTCAAGCGCGGCCTCGCCGAGTTCCTCAACGACCTCGACCGCCGCGTGATGGCCATGGGCGGGCGGCTCTACACCGCCAAGGACTCGCGCACCTCCGCGCAGAGCTTCCACGCCATGTACCCGCGGATCGACGAATGGCGCGCCACCCGTCGGGCCATCGACCCGACCGGCGTCTTCATGTCCGACATGGGCCGCCGCCTCGATCTCGCCTGACACCTGCTCGCACGTACTGAAGGAACCACCATGATCAACGCCGTCGGCGCCCCGCAGTCCATCCTGGTTCTCGGGGGCAGCTCCGAGATCGGCCTGGCCATCACCGCCGAGTACCTCAAGCTGGGCCCGGCGCGCGTCGTGCTCGCCTGCGTCCCCGGTGACGACGCTGCCGACGCCGCTGTCGCCTCCATGAAGGACGCCGGTGCCACCGACGTCACCGTCATCGACTTCGACGCGTTGGCCACCGACACCCACCCCGGCGTCATCGACACCGCTTTCGCCGACGGCGACATCGACGTCGCGATCGTCGCCTTCGGCATTCAGGGCGACGACGAGCAGGCCTGGCAGGACCAGCGCCTGGCCGTGCTGGAGGCACAGATCAACTACGTCGCGGCCGTCTCCGTCGGCGTCCTGCTCGGCGAGAAAATGCGCGCCCAGGGCCACGGCCAGATCATCGCGATGAGTTCGGTCGCCGGCGAGCGTGTACGCCGCTCCAACTTCGTGTACGGCTCCACGAAGGCCGGCCTCGACGGCTTCTACCTCGGCCTGGGCGAGGCCCTGCGCGAGTTCGGCCCCCGGGTGCTGGTCATCCGACCCGGCCAGGTCCGCACTCGACTCTCGGCACATGTGAAGGAAGCCCCGCTCACCGTCGACAAGGAAGACGTCGCCGCGCTGGCCGTCGCCGCGGCAGGCAAGGGCAAAGAGATCGTCTGGGCGCCCGGTCCGTTCCGCGTCATCATGATGGTGCTGCGCCACATCCCTCGCCCGGTGTTCCGCAAGCTGCCGATCTGACCCGCACCATCGGCTACCGATCCCCACAACCCCTACGGAAGCAACCGTAGGGGTTGTTGGTTCCGGTAGCCGTTGTGCTGATCGGATAGATTCGGCAACCGTGAGTACTTCAATCCGCGCCGCGCTGCGCCTCGTTGCGGCGACGGCTATCGGCGCGATCGTGGCCTGGATCGGTCTGACCGCGATCGCGACGGTGGACTGGCCGGCCTACAACGCGTCCAACGTCTTGCGCGCGGTGACGACGGTGGGGCAGGTCGGTGCCATCGCGGTCCTGCTCGTCGCGGTGCTGCTCTACCGCTGGCGGCCCACGGGCGCCGGGAGCGCTAGCGAGCGGGCCCAATCAAAGCTGTCGAGCCGCCTTCTCGTCGACGCGATCTCCGCCGTCGGGATGGCCGGTCTCGTGACGGTGACCCTGGGGGTGCCGTTGGCGGCGACAAAGCTGTATCTGTTCGGCCTCTCGGTCGACCAGCAGTTCCGCGTCGAGTACCTGACCCGCCTGACGTCGTCGCCGCGGCTGGCCGACATGACCTACTTCGACCTGCCGCCGTTCTACCCCGCGGGCTGGTTCTGGTTGGGCGGGCGCTACGCCAACCTCGTCGGCCTGGCCGGCTGGGAGGCCTACAAGCCGTGGTCGGTCATCTCGATCGCGGCGGCCGCCGCCCTGGCGACCGTGCTCTGGAACCGGATGATCGGCGCCGACCGCGGCGTCGCCGTCTCGCTCGCGGTGACGCTGACGGTCCTCGCCTACGCCTCGCCCGAGCCCTACGCCGCCGTGCTGATCCTGCTGGGCGTCGCCCTGCTCCCGACGATCCTGCATGCGCTGCGCGGGCCGAAGACTCCCGTCGACGAGGTCGGACTGCGGTCGACGCCGTGGCCGGCGGTCGTAGTGGCCGGCGTGTTCCTGGGTGCCTGCGCCACCTTCTACACCCTCTACGCCGGGGTGTTCGCCGGCATCGCCTGCCTGCTGGCGCTGTGGCTGCTTGTCAGCGCGTGGCTGCAGACGGGGAACAAGACCGTCCCGACGGCGCGTACCCGCCGCCTGCGACTACGACTACTCGGCGTCTACGCCGCACGCCTGGGTGTCATGGGCGTGATCGCCGGCGCGGTCGCACTGATCACCTGGGGGCCCTACCTGCATGCCCGCGCGCAGAACCGGCCGGCCAGCGGCGGCACCTACGAGCACTACCTACCTGAAGCCGGCTCCCAACTGCCGTTCCCGATGCTGCGCGCGACGATCTTCGGCCTACTCGCCGCGATCGGCTTCATCTGGATCCTGTGGCGGTTCCGTGAGCGCAGTATCGCGCTCGCCCTGGGTACCGCCGTCGTGGCGGTCTACCTGGTGTCACTGCTCTCGATGGCCATGACCGCGACCGGGTCGACACTGCTGGCCTTTCGTCTCGAGCCGATGCTCGCGGCAGTCCTGAGTGCCGCCGGCGTCCTCGGCGTCGCAGCCGCCGCGTCGTGGGTGGTCGGCAAGCTCGGTGACGTGCGATTCGTCATCGGCGCCGTCGCGACGATTCTCGCCGTCGCCACCGCGCAGCACGTCCCGTCGATGCTGGCCGGTGACATCAACATCGCCTACGCCGACACCGACGGCAACGGGCAGCGCGCCGACAAGCGCCCGGCCGGCGCCCAGGCCTACTACCCCAAGATCGCGGCGGCGATCGCCGAGCAGACCGGTAAGCCGGCCACCGACGTGGTCCTCCTGACGGCAGACTTCGACTTCCTCTCGATCTACCCGTACTGGGGCTTCCAGGGCCTGACGTCGCACTACGCCAACCCGCTGGCCGAGTTCGACAAGCGGGCCGCGGCCATCGAGAAGTGGTCGAAGGCGACGACGCCCGCGGAGATGGTCGCGAACCTGGACGCGTCGCCGTGGCGGGCGCCCGACGTATTCCTGTTCCGCTACAGCCCCGACGGCTACACCTTGAAACTGGCGCGCGACGTCTACCCGAACGACCCGAACGTCAGTCGCTACACCGTCACCTTCCCGGCATCGGCCTTCGCAGGTCCGCAATTCAAGGTCACCGAGATCGGGCCGTTCGTCCTCGTCGTGCGCAACTGACCGCCAGCCCCATGCCGTTTCGTCTACCCATCACCGACTGAGGGAGGATTGGCGAAACGGCGCAGGAATGACCCGTGTCAGTCCTCGGTCGACGGGGAGAGGTGGTCGGCGAGGAAGCGCACCGCGTACTCGTAGCCGTTGACGCCGAGCCCGACGATGACGCCGACGGCGAGCGGCGAGATGTAGGAGTGGTGCCGGAACTCTTCGCGCTGGTGGACGTTGCTGATGTGGACCTCGATGACCGGCACCTCGGGGATCCGCAACGCGTCGGCCAGGGCGATCGACGTGTGCGTCCAGGCGCCGGCGTTGATGATGATGCCGCTGACCTGGCCACGGGCCTCGTGCAGCCAGTCGATCATCTCGCCCTCGCTGTTGGTCTGCGCCGCGCGCAGGCCGAAACCGAGTTCGGCGGCGAGGCGCTCGCAGTCGCGGACGACCTCGGCGAGGGTCGTCGAGCCGTAGATCTCCGGCTCGCGCAACCCCAAGGTGTTCAGGTTGGGGCCATTGAGCAACAACAGCGGCAACGGTTCGTTCTCGGCCATGACCCCAGCCTAATCACCACCACCGCATGCAGGCCGTTGATGCGACACATGGCCGGGGCGGCCCGACCACCGACTAGCATTGCCCTTTGTGCCAGTGCAGACCCTCCGACGAGCCCGCATCGCGGCCATCGTCACCGGCCTTCTGGGCTTTCTGCTGGCGCTAGCCGCGCCGTTGATGCCGGTCAACCAGGCGACCGCCGAGATCTCCTGGCCGCAGCAGGGCACGCTCCGCAGCGTCAACTCCCCGCTCATCGCCTACGTGCCGATCGACCTCACCATGTCGATCCCCTGTTCGGCGGTGACCCATCTGCCCGACGACGGTTCGGTCCTGCTCTCGACCGTGCCGAAGCAGGCGCCGCCCGCGCCCGAGCGCGGCTTGTTCGTCCAGCGAAGCGCCGACAAGACGAGCGTCCAGGTCACCGTTCGCAACATCCCGGTTGCTTCCGCGCCCCTGTCTGACGTCACCGGTCCGCACTGCCGCTCCATCGACGTCACCGCGACCGCCGAGGCGGTCACCGCCACTTTCACCGGCCTGCGCGACGGCGCTGGCGCGCCGGTCACCGGCACCACCGCCGGTCGCGACGACGAGCACCTGGGTGCCGACCAGCGCCCACAGCTCACCGGCTTCTTCACCGATCTGTCCGGGCCCGCATCGACGGTGCGGGGCCTGAGCGCCCACGCCACCCCCGACACCCGGTACAGCACACCGCCGACGCTACTCAAGCGCGCCGTGCTGATCGTCGGGATCCTCGCCACCCTCGCGTCGCTCATCGCACTGGCGATCCTCGACGGCAGCGACGGGCGCGGCCACCGCCGCATCCTCCCGGCTCGCTGGTGGCACCTCAAGGTGCGCGACTACATCGTGCTGGGCATGTTGGTGGTCTGGCACTTCGTCGGTCCGAACACCTCCGACGACGGCTATCTCCTCACCATGGCGCGGGTCGGACAGGCCGGCGAGTACACCGCCAACTACTTCCGCTGGTTCGGGGCGCCGGAGGCCCCATTCGGCTGGTATTACTCCGTCTTCGGCTGGTTGGCGCAGGTCAACCTGTCCAGCCCGTGGTTACGACTCCCCGCGCTGCTGTGCGGCATCGCGGTGTGGCTGATCCTGAGCCACGAGGTTCTCCCCCGCCTCGGTCGCGCCGCGGCCCGTCCCATCGTCGGGGCCACCGCGGCGGCGGCATTCCTCGCGATGTGGTTCCCCTTCGACAACGGGTTGCGCCCTGAGCCGATCATCTGTCTGGGCGCACTGCTCACCTGGTGCTCGGTGGAGCGCGCGATTGCCACCGGGCGCATCCTGCCCGCCGCGATCGCCTGCATGATCGGCGCACTGAGCCTGGCGGCCGGGCCGACCGGCCTGCTCGCCGTCGCCGCACTCATCGCCGGGGCCCGGCCGATGATCCTCGCCATCATCAAGCGCGCCAAAGACATCGACAGCCAGCTCAACATCGACGACGGGCGAGGGACCGCCTCCAGTTCCAGCAGCCGGTGGGGCAGCGTGGCCACCTACGTCGCCCTCTTGGCCCCCGTCGTCGCGGCCGGCACGTTCGTCGTCTTCATCGTCTTCTCCAACCTCACACTGCGCGCCTTCATGGACGCCAGCACGATGAAGACCGCGCTGGGTCCGTCGCTGCACTGGTACAACGAGATCGACCGCTACTCGTCGCTGTTCGAGTTCTCCGCCAACGGCTCCATCTCCCGACGCTTCGCAGTGCTCATCCTGCTGCTGTCGCTGGCGGTCTCCGCCGCCATGCTGCTGCGCAAGGGGCGAATCCCCGGGACGGCGAGCGGCCCCACGGCCCGCATCGTCGGCATCGTGTTCGGCTCGCTGCTGTTCCTGATGTTCACGCCCACCAAGTGGACCCACCACTTCGGCGTGTTCGCCGGCCTGGGGGCCGCGCTGGCGGCGATCACCGCCATCGCCGTCGGTCACCAGTCGATGCACTCGCGGCGCAACCGGACGATCTTCGCCGCCCTGACCCTCTTCATCGCCGGAATGGCGTTCACGGCACCCAACTCGTACTTCTACTCCTCGGCATGGGGCATGCCGTGGGGCACCGAACAGGTCACCTTCGGCTTCCGGATCGCGTCGGTCCTCCTGGCCGCCGCACTCGCGCTGCTGGCCCTGGCCCTGTATTTCCACCTGCGCGAGCCCTTCACCGGCACCGACCCCCATGCCGACGAATTCGTCGACGACTCCTCGGACGATTCCGTGCCCGCCAATCGAGCGCGCCGGTTGGGATCGGCCCTGGTATCCGAGCCGCTCGTGTTCATCGTTGCCGCGGTCGTGCTGTTCCAGGTGGCGACAGCGATCATGGCCGGCGTCCGCCAGTCGAACTCGTACTCGGTGCCGCGCTCCAACCTCGAGGCGCTCGCCGGCATCGAGTGCGGGATGGCGGAGAAGATCTGGACCGAGACAGACCCGTCACGATTCCAACTGTCCCCGGTGGACCGTTCCCTTAGCCCCGGCCAGGCCCTCGCCGGACCGCCCGCGCCGCCTCGAACCGACCCGGCTGCGGCGCCGACGGACGGCTTCACCCCCAACGGCGTACCGACGGGGATGGTCACCAATGCCGCCCAGGGATCGCTGGGCGTCCTCGCCGACACCGCCAACGCCGACCCCGGCGTCCTGGCGGCCAACAGTGGCGGCACCTCCGGCGGCTACCGCGCAGTACCGGGGATCAACGGCAGCCACGCTCGGCTCCCGTTCTTCCTCGACCCGGCGCGCACGCCGGTCCTGGGCAGCTATTCCGAGGACGCGCAGACTCCGGCACGGCTGCGCTCGGCGTGGTACGCGCTGCCCGCCGGATTCCGTCAGAACCCGCTCATCACGTTCTCCGCGGCCGGATGGTTCGAGCGTCCCGACCTCGTCCTCGAGTATTCGACGACCCGCGTCGACGCCCAGACGCGCGACGGCGCACTCGGCGTCGCCGGGTCCATCCCCCTCATCGATCCCGGTCCGCGACCCTCGTGGCGCAATGTGCGGCTCAATACCGACGCGCTGCCCGCAGACACCACCGCGATCCGGATCGTCGCGCGCGACGACAACCTGGCCGCCGACCGCTACATCGTCGTCACACCGCCGCGGTTGCCGCAGTTGCAGACCCTGCAGCAGGTGGTCGGCAAGTCCGACCCCGTGCAGGTCGATTGGACCTCGGGGCTGGTGTTCCCGTGTCAGCGTCCGTTCGGCCACCGCTACGGCGTCGCGGAGATCCCGGATTGGCGCATCCGGCCCGGTGCGGACCTCGCTGCCGCGGTGTCGACGTGGCAGAGCGCCAGCGGCGGCGGTCCCCTCGGCTGGCTCGAGGTGTCCCAGGAGCCGGAGACGGTCGCGACGTATCTGAAGGGCGATATCGGACGGGACTGGGGTGCGCTCGAGCGGTACCACCCATTCGCGCCGAACAGTATCGCGCCCGCAGAGCTCATCACCGGCACCCGCGTCCGTAGCGGACTGTGGCGGCCCACCCCGATCTGGCACTGACCCCGCACCCCTCGGGTTGGGTGGCGATGGGTTTTTCCTCAGGCGCGTCGCCTAACATGAGAATTCGTGTCTGTGTCTTCCACGCAATCGGGGGCGATCGCGCCCGAGCCCGCCGATGCCCGCGCTGATCAGCGCAATCAGGTGAAGCGGTTGCGGCTTCTCGCCATCGTCGCCGGCCTTGTCGGAATCGTGGCGTGCGCATTGACGCCACTGCTGCCGGTGAAGGCCGTGCAGGCATCGTTCACCTGGCCGCAGGGCCAGACCCTGACGACCTCCTCGTCGGTGACCGCGCCCCTCATCGCACAGACCGCCCGATCACTGCACATCACCATCCCGTGCGCCGTGCTCGCCGGACTGCCGTCGGAGACCTCGACAGTCCTGACGACGGTTCCGGGGGGCGGGAACCGCGGGCTGACGGTGAAGGCCGGCGACACCGTCACCGTGTTGAGCCGCAACAGCCTGTTGGCCAGCGCGCCGCGAGCCGGTCTGGCTGGCTGCTCGGTGCTGCGCATCCACTCCGGATCGGCCGGTCCGAGCGCCCAATTCGTGGGACTCGGCCCCGCGGTCCAGGCGGCGCCGGAAGCCCAGCCGCAGATCGACGGCATCTTCTCGTCGCTGCCCCCGGCCGCCATCGAGCAGGCTGGCCACCAGGGCCTCACGGCGCGCATCGACATCGACAACCGCTACCAATCGTCTCCGACGCTGATCAAGCGACTGGTCAGCATCGTGGGCCTGCTCGCGATCATCGCAGCCCTCGGCGCATTGGCACTCTTGGACCGCCGCTCGGCCACCGTGCGCGCCGCACACGAGGAAGCCGTCACCGACGGCGAGTTGCACCACCGCACCGGTTTCCTCGCCTCGCTGCGGCCCCGACTGTCCGACCTGGCCGTCACCGCCGCACTGCTGGTCTGGGCGCTGCTCGGCGCGGGCGGGCCCGACGACGGCTACATCCTCAGCATGGGCCGTGTCGCGGGCGAGGCCGGCTACCTGCCGAACTACTACCGCTTCTTCGGCATCGCCGA
This sequence comes from Gordonia sp. UBA7599, assembly GCA_002477755.1. Classification (GTDB taxonomy): domain Bacteria; phylum Actinomycetota; class Actinomycetes; order Mycobacteriales; family Mycobacteriaceae; genus Gordonia. The sequence goes on along the minus strand of DLKD01000121.1, from coordinate 26,838 downwards.
GGCGCCGTTCAGCTGGTACTACGAATTCCTCGCGCACTGGTCGTCGGTCTCCACGTCGATGCTGTGGATGCACCTGCCCAGCCTCGCCTGCGGTCTGCTGTCCTGGTACATCCTGAGCCGGGTCCTGCTCCCGCGGCTTGGCACCGCCGTGTCCCACGGGTGGCCGGTATGGGCGGCCGCATCGGTGTTCACCGCCTTCTGGATGCCGTTCGGCAGCGGCCTGCGCAGTGAGTCGGTCATAGTCCTCGGTTCGCTGCTGACGTGGTGGGCGATCGAGTCCGCGATCACCTCCAAGCGCCTTCTGCCCGTCGGACTGGCCGTCGTCGCCGCCGGATTCACCTTCGCCGCCGCGCCCCACGGTGTCATCGGGATCGCCATCCTCCTCGTCGGCGCCCGCGCGGTGTTGGCCATCGGGGTGGCCCGCAGCCGCGAGATCGGCACGGCGGCCATCCTCGCGCCGTTGGGGGCCGCCGCGCTGGCCGTGCTGCTCGTCGTCTTCGCCGACCAAACGCTCGCGACCGTCGCCGAGGCGATGAAGATCCGCTACCAGGTCGGGCCCAATCTGCCGTGGTTCCAGGAGTACCTGCGCTACTACTTCCTCACCGTCACCACCCCCGACGCCTCGCTGGCGCGCCGCGTCCCGGTGCTGCTGCTCTTTGCGGCCGCGTTCATCACCGTCGCCGTCCTGCTGCGCCGCGGCCACATCGATGGCGTCCGCAACGGTCCGGCGTGGCGCGCGGTCGGCGCCATCGGCGTGACGATGGTGCTGATGGTCTTCACCCCGACCAAGTGGACCATCCAGTTCGGCATCTACAGCGGGCTCGCGGCGGCGGTCGCCGCGACCGCCACACTCGCGGTCGCCCAGTCGGCCGCGCGGTCCACCCGCAACCTGACCGTCTTCGTGTCCGGGCTGATGTTCGCGCTGGCCGCCGCGACGGCGGGAAAGAACGCCTGGCCGTACTTCTACGACGTCGGGATCGCATGGTTCGACCGTGCGCCGGTCCTCATGGGCATTCCGATGTCGACGATCTTCCTGATCCTCGCCGTCGTCACCGGCGTCCTCGCGGCGTGGCAGCACCTGCGTCTGGACTACGTCCACAACAAGGGTCTCGAGCACCATGATGCCGATGCCGCCGGGACCGGGACGGTCGCGGCCGAGGCGAAGCGTCACGAGGAGTTCGCGAATCGGATGCGTCTGACGATCGCCGGGTCCCCGATCGCGATCATCGCCGGCGGGATCGTCATCCTCGAACTGGCCCTGTTCGCCAAAGCAGCGGTGACGCGCTACCCGGTGGCCACGGCATTGTCGACCAACGTGGGCACCCTGCGCGGACAGCCGTGCGCCCTGGCCGACAAGGTCCTGGTCGAACCCGACGCCAACGCCGGGATGCTAGTGCCCGCATCGGGCCGCACCGCGTCGGAGGCACTGGCCGGCGAGGACCCGGTCGGCTTCACCCCCGAAGGCATTACGACCAACCTCTCCGCGGAGATGGGCAGTTCGCGGCCCGGCCAGGCCCACGTGGCCGGCTCCTCGTCGAAACCGTTCGCCGTCATGGGCACGTGGGAATCCGGCACCACCGGCGGCCGAGGTCCCCGCACGGTGAACGGGTCCACCGCCGCGCTGCCCTACGGTTTGAAGCCGGCCACGACGCCGGTGCTGGGCAGCTTCGGGTTCAACGGTGAGGCACGACTGACGACCGATTGGTACCGACTGCCGGCGCGCAACTCCTCGCCGCTGCTGGTGGTGACCGCAGCCGGTGCGATCTCCACGACCGACGCCTTCGGTGCGACGGTGTTCGGCCAGTCGCTGCGGTTCCAGTTCGGCAAGCGGGGGCCAGCTGGCCAATTCGAACCGATGGGTCCCGGTGCCATCCCGATCGATCCGGGCCCGGTCATCCCGAACCGGCCGTGGCGCAACTTGCGCCTCCCGATGTCGGCGGCACCCCCCGGGGCCGACGTGGTCCGGTTGATCGCGCTGGACAACAACCTCGGCGCGGCGCAGTTCATCATGCTGACACCGCCGCGCGCGCCGCAGGTCGTCAGCCTGCAGCACCTCGTCGGGTCGACCGCGCCCACGTTGATCGACTTCATGGTCGCCGCGCACTTCCCGTGCCAGCGGCCGATGGGGGTCCGCTACGGCGTCGCCGAGATCCCGCAATGGCGGATCCTGCCCGACTACGCCATGGCATTGAGCCAATCACGCACCTGGATGAACACCGCTGGCGGCGGCCTCCTGGCCATCAGCGACGCGATGACGACGTCGACGGCGGTCCCCAGCTACCTCGACGGCGATTGGCACCGCGGCTGGGGCGCACTCGAGCGCCTCGACCCGCGTGAACCGCAGGCGCGCCCGGCAGTGGTGACGACGGATATTCGTAGGCAGTGGGGCTGGTCGCGAACCGGGTCCATCCGGTTGGAGCCGAGCAAGGAATGAGTGGCGCAAGAATGACCGTCCTGACGGCGAACAACTACCGCGGCGCCAAGATCCTCGCGGCCGTGGCGGGCCTGCTGGGCACGCTGCTGGCGATCGCGATGCCGATCCTGCCGGTCGAGCGGTCGACCGCGAAGATCGTATGGCCGGAGAACAACACGCTCTCCTCCGTGGTGGCGCCATTGGTGTCCTACGTGGCCACCGACATGTCGGTGGCCGTGCCGTGTTCGACAGCGGCGCAGCTGCCCGAGTCGGGTGGCGTACTGCTGTCCACGCTGCCCGCCGAGGGAGTGGCCGCGACCGCACGCGGCCTGTTCGTCAACGTCACTAACGACGCCCTGCAGGTCATCGACCGCAACGTCGTGATCCTCAGCGCCCCGCGCGCCGCCGCGCAGGCCGCCCCGGCCTGCCGCGTCGTCTTCACCGGCAACGCCGACGGTGTGCGCGCGGCCATCGAAGGACTCGACGGACACCAGCTCAAGGGTGCCTTGCTGCAGTACCACACCGACGACCACGAGATGCGCCCGCAGATCGTCGGCGTGTACTCGGACCTGCGCGGTCCGGCACCTGCCGGAATGTCGTTCACCGCCGACATCGACACCCGCTACGTCACCAGCCCCACCCGGTTGAAGACGCTGCTGATGATCGTCGGCATGGTGATGACGCTGCTGTCGCTGCTCGCCCTGGGGATCCTGGACTCGCGCGACGGTATGCGCCACCGCCGGTTCCTTCCCGCGGGCTGGTGGAAGCTGACGTGGCTCGACGGCGCGGTCACCGCCATCCTGCTGCTCTGGTGGTTCGGCGGCGCCAACACCTCCGACGACGGCTACAACATGACCGTTGGGCGCGTCGCCAGCGGCGCCGGGTACGCCGACAACTACTTCCGCTACTTCGGTGTGCCCCAGGATCCGTTCGGCTGGCACTTCCAGGTCATCTCGTGGATGACGCAGGTCAGCGTTGCGGCGTGGTGGATGCGCCTGCCCGCGCTGCTGCTCGGACTGCTGGGCTGGTGGCTCATCAGCCGCGAGGTGATCCCGCGCCTGGGCCGTGCAGTCCGCACCAGCACACCCGCGATGTGGGCCGGTGCTTTCGTGTTCCTGGCCATCTGGCTGCCCTATAACAACGGCATCCGGCCGGAACCGGCCGAGGCCGTCGGCGCCCTGCTGACGTGGTGCTGCGTCGAGCGTGCGATCGCCACCCGCCGCCTGCTGCCGTACGCCGTCGCCGCCGTCACCGCCGCGATGACGCTGGCCCTGGCACCCGGCGGACTGATGGCCGCGGCTGCGCTCCTGGCCGGCCTGCGTCCCATTGTGAAGACCCTCGTGACCCGGCACAAGCGCGACGGCTGGCTGCCGCTGCTGGCCCCCATCCTCGCCGCGGGTACGTCGGTGCTGTTCATGATCTTCGCCGACCAGTCGGTGATGCCGCTGGTCACCGGCAACAAGGTGGCCTCCGACGTCGGCCCGACCCTCGAATGGTGGCAGGAGCCGATCCGCTACTACTACCTGATCCTGCAGACCGGCGACGGCACCCTCTCGCGCCGCATCGGGATCCTGCTGATGCTGCTGTCACTGTTCTACGTGATGTTCCGCCTGCTGCGCGGCCGCCACCCCAACGGTGTCGCGCGCGCGCCGATCTGGCGCCTGATCGCGGTCATGCTCGGCACGATGTTCTTCATCGCGTTCACCCCGACGAAGTGGACCCACCACTTCGGCGTCTACGCGGGCATCGCCGGCGGCCTAGCCGCTGCCGCGGGCGCAATGATGGCCCCCGCGCTGCTGGCGTCGCGCCGCAACCGCGCATTCGCCGCGTCGGCCGTCTTCTTCGTAACCGCCATGGCCTTCGCTGGCATCAACATGTGGTGGTTCGTCGGCAACTACGGCGTCCCGTGGCGCGACCGCCCGGTGGCGATCGCCGGGATCAACCTCAGTTGGATCATTCTGGCGCTGGCCGTGGCCACTGCTCTCCTCGGGCTCTTCTACCACTTCCGCGACGACTACGTCGACGAGAAGACGCGCACCGGGCCCGTGCTGGGCGGACCGTTCCGGTTCGCCCCACTGCCGACGGTCGCGGCGCTGGTGGTGCTGTTCATGGTCGCGAGCCTGGCCAAGGGCGCCTGGGTACAGCGCGACAGTTGGTCGTGGACCAAGTCGAACTATCGGGCCATGACCGGCAACGAGTGCGCACTGGCCAACGATGTGCTGGTCGCCGCGGACCCGACGAAGGGCATTCTCCTGCCCGCCGCGGTCGGAGGACGGCCCGCGGCTCCCGTCGCCGACGGACTGGGCGCCGGACCGGGCTTCTCGCCCAACGGCGTACCGGAGAACATCATGTCGTCGTCGAAGACCACCGACGGCGGGGAACTGCCCTCGCAGGAGAACCCAGGTGCATCGGCGAATGAGTCGGCGGCCGGCGGCACGTGGGGCGGGCGCGGCCCGCGCGGAGTCAACGGATCGACGCAGCTGCTGCCGTTCGGCCTGAACCCCGCGCACACGCCGGTGCTCGGCTCCTACGGGGCCACCGGTCCGGCCGCATTGACGACCGGGTGGTATCAACTGCCGTTCAACACGTCGCAGCCCGACACCGACCGTCCGCTGGTCACCGTCGCAGTAGCCGGATCGGTCCAGGCCGTCGACATCGACAACGCCGAGAAGAAGGGCCAGTCCGTCCTCCTCGAGTTCGGCCGCCGCCGTGCCGACGGCTCGGTCGTCGCCGTCGGTCGGATGTTCCCGCTCGACGCGGGCGAGGCTCCCGCATGGCGCGACCTGCGCTTCCCGCTGGACAAGGCGCCGCGCGATGCGGACTTCGTGCGCATCGTCGTTGACGACAAGTCGGACGCAACGAAGGAGTGGGTGGCCCTCACTCCGCCGCGCGTGGACCGGTTGCGCACCCTCAACGACGTCGTCGGGCAGACCGACCCGGTGTTTATCGACTGGTTGCCCGGCTTCGTGTTCCCGTGCCAGCGGCCCATCGCGGTGCGCAACGGTGTGCTCGAGGTACCGATGTGGCGCATCATGCCCGAGGCCGACGCGACGCGGCGCAACAGCCAGACGTGGATGGCCGGCAAGGCCGGCGGACCCCTGGGCATCACCGAGGCGCTACTACGGCCGACGCTGATGCCGACGTACCTGCGGAACAACTGGGGTCGCGACTGGGGCGGGCTGCAGCGCTTCACCGAGATCGAGCCGGCACCACCGGCCACCCTGGTGCCGGGCACGACCCGCGAGTCCGGGCTCTGGGACCTGGCGCCGATGCGCTCGACCGGCTACTGAGTCGCCTGTCGGCTGAGGCACTAGTCGGCGTCGAGGACCTCGACGGCCGCGTCGTCCGCATCGTCGTCCTCGTCGCGCAGCGGGTGCTCGATCTCGTCGCGCCACAGCCGCGCGGCGAGGTAGAACACCACCGCGATCGGGACCGGAATCAGACCCGCGACGATGAACGTCGTCTTCAGCCCCAAAGCGCCAGCCACCGGAGCGGCGATAGCCATCGACACCGGTAGCAGCGCAACGGAGACGAAGAAGTCGAGACTGGCGACCCGGCCAAGCAGCGCGGCCGGTACGCGCCGCTGCAACAGCGTGCCCCACAAGACCATCGGGCCGTCGAACAGCACGCCCATGATGAAACCCGCGACAACCACGACCCACACGGCGTTCGCCACACCCATCAGGACCAGCGGGAGACTCGACACGCCCCAGATGGCGAACATGATCGTCAGGTAGCGGCGGGGCATGGGGATCGACGCGAAGGCCAACGAGGTGATCGCCGCCCCGACTCCGTAGGCGGCGAGGACGAGCGCGTGATCGGCGGCGTCACCGCCGACGCGTTCGCGCAACACGAACGGGATCAGCACCTCGATCGGGCCGAGTGTGGCCAACACGAGCACCGTCGAGTACAGCAGCGTCGCCCATAGCCACGGCGTCTTCACCAGGTAGGCGACCCCTTCGCTGATATCGGTGACTATGCCGCGAATCGCGTTGCCCTCCAACGAGTCCCGTTCACGGCGCAGCGGTACCGGATCCATGGCGACGTAGCAGAGGCCGGCAGCGATCGACGCCACTGCGGCGATGACGACCGCATATCCGGGGGCTGTGGCAGCAATGACCCAACCGGCGATCAACGGTCCGACGGCCTGAAACGCGACCGGCCGGAAGAAGCCTTCGATACCGTTGGCGGCCTGCAGGTCCGACTCCGGCAGGATGGCGGGAAGCATCGCAGAGTACGCGGGGTAGTACATGCCGGTCGTGACGCCGGTCAGTACTGCGGCCGCGACGACCTGCCACAACTGGAGGGCGCCGCTCAGCGAAGCGACGGCGACCGCCGCGAAGACCACGGCTTTGGCCGCCTCGAGGGCGATGACGATGCGCCGCTGTGACACCCGGTCCGCAAGGACTCCGCCGCCCAGCGTCGAGACCACCATCCCGACGCCAGCTGCGGCGGTGGCCATCGAGACCTGCGCCTCCGCGCCGCCGATGCCGATGACCTGCCAGACCAGCGTGATGGCCCACACCCCGTCGGCGAACAGGGACAGGATCAGGCCGACGGCGAGCCAGCGGTACTGCCGGAACGCGAACGGCGTCAGGGCGCGCGGCAGCTGCACGGGCTGCTGCGGCATCGTTGTACTCACGGATCGAGCATGCCCCAGGACGGGACGTCCGGCCAACGGATTTCGCCGCCGGACGCCCGGTGACACCCAGCGTGGTCAGCGCAGGGTGTCAGTTCCCGTCGCCATCCCCGTCGTCGGGACCCTGCATGTCGGTCTGTCCCGGCTCCGGCGGGCCCTGGTCCTGCGGACCCCGGAATTCCGTCTGCCCAGGCTCGGGCGGGGCGTCCCGAGGAGAAGGGGTCGGGGGCGCGACGTAACTGCCCAGCGGGCAACGGGCATCCAGCGTGGCCATGCAGTACTGCCGGGTCAGGTTGTTGCCGATGGAACCGTCGGCGCCCCGCGGGCCACCGGCGATCGGGTTACCGTTCACGTCCCACACCCCGATGACGCTGGAATCGCCTCCGTTGGTCCCAGGATCGGTGCCGGCGCCGTGATTAGGGTTCGTGCACACGGTGCCCTGACACTGGACGTAATGCGGGCCGCCCTTCGGGTCCTTCTGCGCATTGGGCCCGACGTAGCTGCCCTTCGGACACGCCGGATCCTGGTTGCGGGCGCAGTACTCCTGCGTCAGGTTGGCGTTCGTCGCGCCATTCGCGCCCACGGGCCCGCCGTTCACCGGGTTGCCGTTAGCGTCCCAGCCGCCGTGCTTGTCGTGGTAGCTCGTGTGATAGCCCACGTAGCTGCCCTTCGGGCACTTCGGGCTCTGGTTGTGCGCGCAGTAGTCACGGCTCAGGTTGTTGCCCGTCGAACCGTCGGCGCCGGCGGGCCCACCATGGACCGGTTTGCCAGCAGCATCCCAGCCGGACGTGCGCTGGTCGCCCTTGGCAGCAATGCTCGACGTCGACGACGAGGAGACCGTCGGCGCTGTCTCCGTCGACGTGCATCCGCCGACGACCAACACGACGCCGAAGAGCGCCGCCGCGAGTCCATAGAGTCTTCTCACCGATACTCCAATCAACGACAAATCAGACGATTCGCCCGACTGGTGTATCAGGCTGTCATATTTACTGTGGCAAAGAATGTCGATTGAGGTAATCCGCCGAAGCGGGCCAGCCTTGATCCCGGTCAACGCCACCAGCGTCGAAGGCAAACCGTGATCGCCTGCTTCACCCTACCGGTCAGTTGACCGATAGAGTACTGGGTCGAGGACTTGTCGTCAGTTGTCGTCGGAGTTGTCGCCCGGACCCTGAAAGTTGTTCTGCCCGGGCTCCGGCGGGCCCTGCTGGTCACTATCACCCTGGTCGCCCTGGTCGTTTTTTTGCGGGTCGGGGTCACCGGCCCCGTGGTTGGGGTTGGTACAGATCGAGCCCTCGCACGGCACATACCCGGGCCCGCCCTTGGGATCCGGGATGGCGTTGGGCCCGACGTAGCTGCCCTTCGGGCAGCCCGGATCCTGGTTGCGCGCACAGTATTCCGCACCCAAGCGGTTGCCCGTCGAGCCGTCTGCACCCGGCGTAGGACTCGCCGATGGCGCCGGCGACACCACCGATGACACAGTCGACGACGCCGGAGCCTTGTCTCCGTCGGAAGAACAACCGAGAACCAGCAGTCCGCTCGCCGCGAGGGCGGCAAGCAACCCGATAGAACGCTTCATCAGACTCCTCCAGTCAGGTTTGGGCGCACCACAACGGGTGGCGAGCCCTCAGACTATCGGTCAGTTGACCGAGAGACTGCCGACTTTGAGGAACTGCCGAAACCTAGACGGGCATCAGGTAGTGCCTGCGGGGAACGTCCTCGATCCGCTTGTCACGCAGCTGCGCTAGTGCCTTGCGCAATTCCAGGCGTGTCGTGGACGGCTCGATCACGGCATCGATGTACCCGCGCTCGGCCGCCAAGTAGGGCGTGGCCATGTTCTCGTTGTAGAAATTGATGAAGTCACGCCGGATCTTATCGGCCGCGGCCGGACCGACCCCCTCGGTCTGCTTGCGGGTCAGCACTGCGGCAGCCGAGTCGGCACCCATGACGGCGATCTTGGCGCTCGGCCAAGCAAAGTTCAGATCAGCACCAAGCTGTTTGCAGCCCATCACCGCGTAAGCACCGCCGTAGGCCTTGCGCAGCACGACGGTGACCTTCGGCACCGTGGCCTCGGTGTAGGCGTACAGAAACTTGCCCGAGCGCCGGATCGTGCCTTTAGCCTCCTCGACGGCACCGGGAAGGATTCCGGGAGTGTCGACCAGGAAGATCAGCGGGATGTTGAAGGCGTTGCAGATGCGGACGAACCGGGTCGCCTTCTCCGATGCATCGGTGTCCAGCGTGCCGGCCATGACGTTGGGCTGGTTCGCGACGATCCCGACGCTGTTGCCGTCGACACGGGCGAAGCCGGTGAGCAGGTTCGGCGCGAAGAGCTCGGCGATCTCGAGGAATGCGCCGTCGTCGAACACTTTCGAAATGACGTCACGCATGTCGTAACCGGCGTTGTCGCTGTCAGGCATGAAGGTGTCCAGCGACAGGTCGGTATCAGTGATCTCAGGCTCCAACCCCGGGTTGACGACCGGGGGCTTCTCGTGAGCAGTCGACGGCATGTAGTCCAGGTACTCGCGCACCCAGTCGAACGCGGCCTTCTCGTCGGGCGCGATGTGGTGAATGTTGCCCCATCGTGCCTGGTTGTGCGCGCTGCCGAGATCCTCCGCAGAAATCTCCTCGCCGGTCGTCGCCTTGATGACGTCGGGCCCGGTGACGAACATGTAACTCTGGTCCTCCACACCCACGAGGATGTCGGTGTTCGCCGGGCCGTAGACCGCGCCTCCGGCACACTTGCCCAAGATGACCGACACCTGCGGTACCAGTCCGGAGACGAGGCGACCCCGCTCGCCCATCTCGGCATACCAGGCCAACGAGACGATCGCGTCCTGGATGCGCGCACCGGCGGAGTCATTGATGCCGACTAGAGGCGCGCCCATCTTGCCGCTCCACTCCATCAGTGCAGCGACCTTACGGCCGAACATCTCGCCGACGGTGCCGCCCATCACCGACTGGTCGTGGCTGAATGCCGCAACCGGACGGCCGTTGACCCGTCCGTGACCGGTGACGACACCGTCCCCGTAACCGGTATCGGTGGCACCGGGCATCTTCGCCAAGGCGCCAATCTCGACGAACGTCCCGGGATCGAAAAGCAGGTTCAGGCGTTCGCGCGGCGAGAGAATGCCCTTGGCCGCCCGCTTGGCGAGCGCTTTCTCACCGGCCGGCTCCTTGGAGGCCTCCAGCTTCTCCCGGAGGTCGGCGAGTTTCTCCGCCGTCGTCTGACTCATTCGAGAAGTCCCTTCACTCGCCGAGGTTAGACATGCGCTTGGTGAGATCCGCGCCGATCTTGCTGATGAAAGGCTCATCGACGATCGACAAGTGATCACCGCCGATGTGGATGATCTCCAGATCGTCGACGACCTCGCTCCATCGACCGTCCTCGTCGATCTCGGCCCACTTGGGCTCCAGTTCGATCGCACCGTCATGCATCCGGTCGGCGCGGTAGAGGACCACCTTGCCGTCGTAGTGCACGGGCTCGATCTGATCGAGGATCCGGTTCTCGATGAACGAGGTTCGCTGATGCTCGATGATGCCACCGGGGATCTTGGTGTTGCTCATCGCCATCATCTCCATGATGATCTGGAACTGTCCCTCGTCGTCCGCCTCCACCAGGCGGTCCATCGGGATCGGCACATCGGCGTCGAGGTCGTAATTGCGGATGGCGAAGTCCTTCCACCGCTCCAGCCGCTCGCGCTTGGACTCCGGCGTCTCGACGAGGTCCTCCTTGGGCCGCACCACGTCGATGAGGCCGATGAACGCGACCTCCTCGCCCGCCTCACGCAGCAGCTGCGCGACGCCATAGGCCAGCGCACCGCCGAACGACCAGCCGACGAGGACGTAAGGTCCGTGCGGTTGCACTTCGCGCAACTTCGGCAGGTACTCGCGGACGCGCTCGTCGATCGGGCCCTCGACGCCGCGGTCGAACCCGATGACGGGCTGATCGTCGGGCAGTCGCTTCAGCAGGGCCTCATAAGCGCTCGTGTTGCCGCCGGCCGGATGGAACATCAGCACAGGGACCGGATCGCCCGCGCTCGTGTCGTAGGACTTCTTGCCGTCCGGGACCAGGCGCAGGTACCGCAGGAAGCCGTCGGTCGCCGCGCCGGCGTCGAGATAGCTGCGGACGTAGTCGGCCATCTCCTCGATGGTCTCCGAATCCAGCACGTCCTCGACATCGACGTCGCCGCCGGTCCGCTCGTTGAGCTTGTCGGTGAGCTTCTGCGCGGTTTCCTCGCTCAGTACCGGCAGCTTGTTGAAGATACCCCCGGCGGATTTGCCGGTGATCGTCGCGTAAACGGCGAAGGTGAGGCGCTCGGCGGCGTCGCGCGGCGGCACATCGGAACCGGCGGCCTCGGCCACCGCGGCCTGACTGGTCAGGTCGAGGGACTTGTCCTGCGCCGGCGCCTTCTTGGTGGGCTCAGTCGACGCGGGATCGGGCTCGCTCGGTGCCGATGTGGGCTCGCTCGGTGTCGCGGCGGGCTCGGT